>JAZFSW010000650.1:0-2264 GCA_036446375.1 Desulfobacterales bacterium
AGGGATACCACGAAGCACTGGGTGCCTGTGAATTCAACACGTGCCTGAAGGTCCTCTGGGCGCAGATAACACAGCTTAACCGGGATATTGACACGCGACAGCCCTGGAAAGACCTGAAGGCGGGAAATGGCGTTGCCCTGAAACACCAGTTGACTGCGTGGCTTGCTAAGATTCAAACCATAGCCTATTGGCTGGCACCTTTTCTACCGGATACGAGCGAGAGGATTCTACAGCTCCTGTCATCTGAGCCGATTGCAGTCGGTAGCCCGTTATTTCCCCGCGCAGAGGAGTGTTGAGGAATAACGGACGATCTGATATGTGGATAGCACTTTACGCCCTTGGGGTTTGATTTATGTTTTGACAGGATTACTGGATATGCGGGATAATCTCCTGAAGGGTTCGGGGGGTCAAGTGTTCAAGGGGTCAAGGATTCAAGGGGTCAACTGAAGTGCTAGAAAATCAGAGGGAATTGCCCATACACATTGGACAATGGTGAAGAGAATGAAAACGGTATTCATTGATGGACAGGAAGGCACCACCGGTCTTCAGATTCTGGACCGGCTGAAGGGAAGAGGCGATCTTGAGCTCATTGAGATTCCCGATGAAAGACGCAAGGACATAGAAACCAAAACCAGGTTCCTCAACGAAGCAGATCTGGTTATATTGTGTCTGCCGGATCAGGCAGCCGTGGAATCGGTCGGTTTGATCAGCAATCCGGCCACAAAAGTCATTGACGCCAGCACCGCGCACCGTACCCGCACCGATTGGGTGTATGGTTTGCCCGAGCGGGACAAGAAGCAGCGGGAAGCCATCAAACAGGCACTGAGGGTATCCAACCCCGGATGCTATGCCACCGGATTCATTCTTCTAACATACCCGCTAGTCCATCACGATATCATGCCGGTGGATTATCCGGTGACCGTCCACGGTGCCAGCGGCTACAGCGGCGGTGGGAAGAAACTGATTCGCACCTACGAAGATTCCGATAGGCTCACACCGGCGTACTTTTCCTATCGTCCCTATGCGCTCGGTTTAGAGCACAAGCATGTGCCGGAGATGCAACAATGGACCGGTTTGACCCGTCCGCCGCTGTTCACGCCATCTGTCGGCAATTTCCACAGTGGCATGCTGGTATCGGTTCCCCTTATCTCAAAACAACTGAATGGCACTGTTTCTGCGGAGAAGATACACACGATGCTTGCCGATTACTATGACGCAGAACCGTTCGTACGGGTCATACCCCTTGAGAGCGATACGTATCTGGAAGACGGATTTCTATCGCCCACCGCGTGCAACGATACCAACCGGGTGGATATCTTTGTCTTCGGCCATGAGGATCAGGTCCTTCTTATTGCACGCCTGGACAATCTGGGAAAGGGCGCATCCGGGGCCGCCGTTCAGAACATGAATATGATGCTAAACCTTAACGAAGGTGAAGGCCTGTCATAGTTTCCCGATAGGAACAAGATGAGAAAAGGCATGCGCAACCATTTGGTTCTTATAAAGACTGGGATAGCAGTTCTGCTGTTGCTCCAGGTACTGCCAACGATACTGGCAGCCGCTGAAGACCGTCCGGTGGACCGGTTCAAAGACAATTTGCGACAGGCATTGGCGATACGTTACGATCCCAACCTACAGGGACCGGAAAGGCAAGCAGATCAGAAGCGGCAAATCTGGGCATTGGTCGATGCGGCCTTTGATGAGGAATCGATCAACCCTCTGATTCTGCGGCGCACCTGGCCGGATCTGACACCGGAAGCCAGAGCCATGCTCCACCCGGCAATGGGTTGGGCGATCAAATGGAAATTCATTGGCAAACTATACAAATACAATGTACGGGATATTTCCTTCAAGGAGGAAGGGATTGAGGGAGACCGGTACCTGCTACATGCCAGAATCGGTACCGGCATGTTCAACCATCGGACCACATTCGTGTTTCTTCCCAAGAACAGCGGCTGGGTTGCAGTCGATATTATCGTTTCCGGGGTCAGTCTCATCGAACATTACCGCCGAAAATTCGATAACACATTTTCCAGAAGCGGCTTGAGCGGTCTTATGAAACACCTGGCAGATGAAGTAAACGAAGAATTTGCGGAAATGGGGTATGCCCCGGCGACCACGCCGTAGGTAAGGCCCCCGGCCCAGAAGGCCAGGCTTTGGTCTGCCCCTGAAGCGGGCTTTGCCAATGGTGATTGTGGAGTGCCTAAAGTGACTAAAGTGAGCTAAAGTGCCTAAAGTTAATGCGTCGCTTCGCTCCACCAATC
>JAZFSW010000651.1:0-2346 GCA_036446375.1 Desulfobacterales bacterium
GCCGGAATCCAGGGCTATTCCCATCCGCTGCGTGCGCCACCTTCCACCGGTCCAGCAGGCCAGTTCCAGCCGGTCTTCATCACGGTATTGACGTCATCCAACGAGGCAACCTTCTCTTTAACGATCCGCACCGCTTCTTCCTTGGCGACACCCATGAGGCGGTTGCCGATGAAGCCGGTATCCCCGGGGATATCCCTAACGCGAACCGGTGTCTTGCCCATGCTCCTGGCGAGACCTTCAATCCCTAACCTGATTTCCGTGCTACAATGACGTATCGGCTGGTGACACCGAGGATCTTTTTCTTTTGCATCGCCGATACAACATTGGCCTGAAAGCGCTCGGAAGAAAGCGGCGCCTGGATGATATGGGTATGCTCCCAGCCGCTTTTATTGATGATGTGCAGATAATCATCGATCAATACTGCGTTTCTCCGCCTCTCATCCTTTGCAGGCGTGTTTTGGAAATCTCGCCAATCGGCATTGACCATAGCCAACTGTGAGCTCTTCTTAGTGTTCCTATGGGCAAGCACAAAGAAGCTTTCCAGAAATCCCAGATAGTCTCGCCTGGACATCCCGGATATGGCGGCGGAATCGTATTGGCTTGATTTCTTCGTGAAATAGGGGGGGTCGAATATAATGAGATCCGGCTTCGTCTTACCTTGTACCGGCCATCTCAAATCGGCGATATCCCAAAAATAGGGTTCGATCTCGGGTCGCGTATCCGGTCGATCATCCATGTCGAAACTCCAGCATTTCCGGTTGAACGCCAGACACGTATCGTCGACAACTCCCCCGCCGCCCATGGGGTCGAATACCAGGTGCCCTTGGTCCGAGAAATAATACAGGATGTGCGCCACCATTTGTGCAGGTATCCGACCGGGCCACTCATCCCCGAAACGCTTGTCGCAGTCGTTCCAGTTCCACAGATCCCATGTCCGCAAGCCCCAGTTAAGTGCCTTGAATCTTTCGAGATCATCCATCCCTTCCAAGGCGACGGACCAGACAAGGGGCTCCGGCCACCCGTGCTTATCGGCTACCTGGGGAACGGTGAATCCCTTCTTCAGATCGGCATTTGGCCGATTTGGCGACGTCGCCATTTTGGCCAAATGGTTCCGGATTGTCTCACGAGACTCACTCAATCGTTCAGCGATACGCTCTTGGGGAATACCAAGACGGCTCATTCGCGCTATCTTGAGATCCAGGCCCAACTGCAAGGTAGCCCTGAGATCGGCAACATACTCGTCAACCCTTCGTCTGGATCGCCCCACCGCCCGACCGATTTCAACAGAGGAAAGGCGGGGATTGTTCTGGTATGCCCGGCGGGCGGTCTCACGTGCCTCACTTTCGTCTAATTGGAGAGGGCCGATGGCTTTCCGGGCAGCATAGAGAAGCGGATCGAGGCCATTGAGTTCGATAATCCTGGCCGGTATCTCGGCCCTGCCCATGTCCCTGTGGGCGTGCCAACGATGAGCGCCATCGAGGAGTCGGTACTGATCGGTGTTGCCGGGATCTATCTGCAGATCGATGGGATCAATCTTGAATCCGTCCGTGATGTTCTCGACAAACATCGCGACGCGTTTTGGATGGACCCCTTTCCTTGGGTATATGGCCTCGTCGAGAACAATCTGTGACATGGGAATCGTGCGGATCGCCTGCATCATACTACCCCCCTTATCTGAAGATCAGGTTGAAACGGGTACGACACCGGGGCGGAACGGATGGAGCGGGACTCATGTCAGCGCGAGAGCAGAAGAATTGCGAATTCAGGTCAGTCCGAAATGTAGGATGCAAGCACATTGGCAGATAATAGGATGCCTGTCAACCCAGGTCTTTGTGGGGGGGCTCTTTCATTCATTCTGTCCGGCAAGTTTAGGGGGCCATGCATTCATGCGTTTCTTGTGCTGATAGGAGATGATACGCAAGCACGCGTGGGTGGAATGAACGCAGCTGCGTCGTGCCGACTTGTATAGACGCATCGGTGGAGAAGGATGAACTGCACGGAGAAGCGTGCAGTTCATCGATGCAACCAGAAAGAAACCGAACCATAGTCAATCCACAACCCATCGACGGGCTCAGGACCAAGGGCAAGCCGGGGAGGGTATGTTGGCGGAAACAGCCAATTGCTGAATGTGGGCTACCTCTGCCCGATCAGACAAACGCATAAAATCATGGGCGTTTATATATTATGATAGCCAGAGGTCCCCCTAGAGACCCCCTGGGCGATCATCGGATGGCATATATGCGAATGACCGGGCATGTGATCCAACACATGTCACTTGGCAAAGAATCGCTTCAACTTACCCACGCCGACCCGTTCCAGTTCGGTCTTCCTTACCAATTCAATCCC
>JAZFSW010000652.1:0-3996 GCA_036446375.1 Desulfobacterales bacterium
TAGCGTTCCGAATTGAGAACACTTAGCAGCAGCCAGCGACCATCTTTCGTAAGATACTGAGCAACGAGGGGACTGCGCTCGTCTGATTCCACATCGACATCTTCATGTTCCTGTCTCGTCGCGAGCGTTCCGGCATAGTCGAAGGATTGCTGGTAAACACCGGCTTGGTATAGCGAGGCGTACACCTCATCGCCCACACCGGTATTAGTTCGGTTGTAGAGAGCTGTCATGACACCGCCATAGAGAATCATTGCCGCCATATGATCCCCGAAGGAGGGCATGAAGGCGGGAAGCAGGACGCCCGGTGCCTGAAGGCTCTTTGTCAAAGTTCTGAGCCTGGAGGGGATGCCGGACCTGGCCCAGTATCCAGTATGATCGTATCCGGGTATGTTCTTTTCCGTACCTTCCTTGCCGAAGCCGTTGAGGTATCCGCATACCAGTTTGGGATTCAGTTCCTTCAGAAATCCATAGGTCAGGTCGAATTTCTCCAATTCAAACGGTCTGAGATTGGTGATCAAAACATCGGAACCTTTGAGAATCCGGTGAATGATCTTTTTCCCCTCCGGTTGTTTCAGGTCGATGGTCACGCTCTTTTTGTTGCGGTTGTAAAGCTCCCAGACATAGTTGATGTCCGATTGCAGGCCTGTTGTCATGCCTGCCAGCAGGTCTCGGAAGGAGTCCCCGGTAATCGGGTTTTCTACATGGATAACATCGGCCCCCAGATCCGCCAACATTCGGGCGGCCATGGGTACTGCTGCGACCTGGGATACATCAACAACCTTTATACCTTCAAGGGGTAGGGACATTCTTGGTTCTCCTCATATGAAACTACGTTTCAGGTTCTCGTGTGAAACTGCGTTTCAGGTTCTGCGTTCAGGGTTCACGGTTCAGGGTTCAAAGGTTCAGCGCACAGACCTTCGGACCGGAATTCAGACCTTGTCAAGTTTCTTCCCCGATCAGACTGGCCCTCCCGCTTTCGGCGGGCCGCTTGGTTTGGCCAGCGGCGGTGCTCGTATGAAACTACTTTTCTATCTCTCATCCCGCTTTCAGCGGGACTCACAGAGGGCACAGAGGTAATTCTTGATGGATTTCGCCTATGCAATTCAGGTGAAAACCATCGCCCTTTACCGCTAATATTTAAAGTCTATTCTATGCGCCATTGAGCCTTTGCGAGAGAATTCGGTTTCTTTTGCGATCAGACTGGCCCTCCCGCTTTCAGCGGGACCTCTCTTTTTGGCCAGAGGCGGCGCGCATATGAATCCTCAATAACCATTTGCATCCGCTTTGTAAAGCATGCTAATGGTGGACCCATATTCATGATGATTGCTCAAACACCAGCTGAATATGCCTTGGTGACAGCTCCGATGATCGTAAAACAGATGATGAAACGAACGATATCTTTTCTGGTTGGGACGGTTTGGTTTTTTTCTCTTACCACCGGTGCGTTTGCGCAAGAGGAAAGGATCGGAAGAATCGACTGGGTAAACGGCTACATCATCGGTCATGGTATCGGCTTTGCCGATGCCAACATGAATAAGAGACTTGCACAAACCACCTCGATCCGGGCGGCTAAGGTTGAGGCGTTGCGAAACCTCCTCATCATGATCAAGCAGATCGAAATCGATCCCGAAAACCCCATTCAAGACTTCATCGCGGCAGAAAAAGACAGGATCATAAGAATCGATGGCCTGGTCAAAGGCGCTAGGACCGTCAGTAGCCGTACCGAACAGATGGATGATTCCCTCCTGGCCATTGTAGAGATGCGTGTTTGCATGAGCGATTTTGCCAAGGGATGTGCATCCGAAAAATCGTTGGTCAGCGCGCTGGATCTTAAGCCTTCCCGAAACACGCAGCCGCCCCCCTGGGAAATGCCACAGGAAGCCGGCAGAGCCGGCAGAGCCGCCAAAGTGCAACCGGAAGACATCCCGTCCCGATATGATCCGACCCGGCCCGTTACCGGTGTGGTCTTCAGCCTACGAGGATTGCCCTACAAACGGGTGATGCTACCCGTGATTGCGGTGAAGGAAGGAACTGTCTTGAAGCCGGTTTACTCCATTCGTTCCGTAAAACCGGACGTCGTGCGGTCCTATGGTATCGTCCGTTTTGCAGACACACTGGATCAGGTAAAGGGGATTGGAAAGATCGGCAACAACTATATGGTTGTCCCGGCTATAGCGGTTACCGATAAGAACATCCTGGTCATCAGCAGCAAGAGCGCTCACAGAATCGATGAAACCACCCGGCACGGCAACGATTATCTTGAAACGGCCCGTGTGGCCATCAGCGCTGAATGAACCTCAGCGCATGTGGATTGATCCGGCCTACCATTTTCTACTGAACCTTTTTAAGGAATAGAAAAATGCGCAGAATCATAACGTCTATCGTCATATGCATGGCCATATTCTTAGCGGTCCCTGTGAATGCGGCCGAAAAGACAGTGGAAGTTGAGGGAATAAGCTTTATCTCCAAAGCGGATGCCATTCGCCAGGCACAACGGGCGGCTGTGGAGCAGGCGGTAGGGGTGTTTATCCACTCCCAGACCGAGGTGGAGAACTTCGCCGTAAAAAAGGACAAGATCCTGTCCAGAACCCAGGGCTATGTTACCCGGTTTACGGTTCTGAACGCCAAAACAGAAAGCGACAACACCTTTACCGTTTCGATCCGGGCGGTGATCTCCCTGGACAAGATCAAGGATGACCTGATGGCCATGAGGATCCTTCTCGATAGTATGGCGCACCCAAAGGTGATGATCCTTATTGAGGAAAGATACGTCAGTATGGACGATATCGGCATGCGTCTGGCCGAGACCGAACTATCTTCACTGCTCGGCGCAAAAGGCTTCGATCTGGTGGATCAGGCCCAATTGGCACAAATAACCGCTACCGATCAGAGTCGACAGGCTTTGGCGGGCAATATGGCCGCTGCGCAAAGCATAGGATTAAACGTTGGCGCTCAATACGTGATTCTGGGAAGAGCTACGGTGCAGGACTCCGGGGAAGCGTTTCCCGGTTCCGGGATGAAATCGATTCAAGCCAGCATGCAGGTTAAGATCCTCCAAACCCAGAGTGGACGGGTCCTGGGCTCTGTTGTCAAGAATGGTGTTGCGGCCCATATCAGCCCCCTTACCGGCGCAACAAAGGCACTGCGCATCGCCGTCAAGAAAGCCGTGGACGATTACGTGGTGGATACCATCACCAACTCTTTTCAGGACTATCTGAACAATGGTGCTCCTCTGAAAGCCCATATAACCGGCGTTGGTTCGTTCAAGCTATACAAACGGGTTGTCGATGCCATTGATAGGGTCGACCGGGTCGTTTCCAGTAAGAAAGAGGGGTGGAATAAGGCCGGGGGGATCCTGATCCTGGATTTGCGCTTTAAGGGTACCAGTGAAGAACTGGCCGAGATGCTGGACGGTCTGGATATCGACGGATACCAACTTGAAGTGGTCGATCTTGCACCGGACAGAATCGATTGTAATCTTAAGTAGAAGGCAATTCACCGCAGCCCTGCATCGGTTGTTTCTCCCTTCGGATCCGGTGGCAGGTTGCCTCTGATGAGGATATTCTTCTGCAGCGACTGTATGACCTTGTCTGCATTGCCCAAGCTGTCCCTTGCTTCCTGAATCCCCCGCCTGACCGACCGGGCCATGGTGGGAACTTCGCTACTTCCCTTCTCGACTGCCTTCAATGTGCGCTTGATGCTGGAGACACTTTCAAATGTTTCATCCAGAACATGTTTGACCCTGTCCAGACTCTCCAGGACCCGGCCCATGGCCTCGGGCGCTTCCGACGATGCGCCCTTGAAGTCGGCTAGAATGCCATCGACTTTATCCAACTCGCGCTGGATGGTCTCAATCAACGCACTGGATTTGAGCAGCTGCCCCATCGTCCCTTTTCCGGCATCCAGATCTCCGGTGATTCCTTCCAGGTGAGCGGTGGTTTTGCTGATATTATTCAGTGTGCTAAACAACGGTCCTTCGGGATCTTTCAATCTGTT
>JAZFSW010000653.1:0-4644 GCA_036446375.1 Desulfobacterales bacterium
CAATTGCCATGGGCAAGGTCGTGGAGCTTTCCCTGGATGGCTGGAATGCCACTGTTGACCTGAATCTTACCGGAACGTTTCTCTGCGCTGCTGCCGCAGGCAAGGTGATGATCGGTCAGAAAAGTGGCAAGGTCATCAATATCTCTTCGGTAGCGGGCATCAAAGGGTCACCGAACATGGCCCCCTATGCAGCATCCAAAGCCGGTGTTATCGCTCTGACCCGGACTCTGGCGTTGGAGTGGGCACCCCACAATATCCATGTCAATTGTATTGCCCCCGGTCTGACGGCAACCCCGGGACTCAAGCGCGCAGGATGGATTCCTTCCAGGGAAAAGGAAGACGGCACACAGATACCATCGTTGCTGCATCCCGGTGATCCTGAAAGGGTTGCCGACCTGGCGCTTTTCCTTGCCTCACCGGCATCGGATCATCTCAGCGGGGAGTCGATACCCATCCGGGGCCTGATTGCCAATGACCAGTGACCCGATGGGAAGAGGGCACGGGGGCAAAGGCAAAGGAGAATTGAATAGGATCAACGGGATGAAAAGGGCCGAGGGAAGGAAAAGGAACTGGAATAACCGAAAGTTCCAAGGAACCGGGAAGGACAGGACATGACCGACGAAACAATGGATCCGAGGCGCCACATAGCGCTGGAGAGTTTGCAGAATTTTCGTGATCTTGGGGGGTATTCGACCGTTGATGGCCGCAGGACCCGATGGGGGCGATTTACGAGATGCGCCGGCATGCAGGCGTTGACCACGGCGGATCAGCAGAAGATGATAGACTATGGAATTGGCACTGTCGTCGATCTGAGAATGCTGCGGGAAGTCGAAAAATCGCCCAATCCGTTTGCCGATTCGAAAGCCGTTGCGTATCACAATCTTGACTTGTGGGGAGACCGGGTGGCCGATTTCAAATCGGCCAAGTCGTCTCTCACCCAGGCTGAGAAGATGGCGGATCTGTACCGTACCGGTTTCGTCCGATGTGAAGGCATCATAGCCGAGATCATCGGCACGCTGGCAGATGAGAAGGATCATGCATCGGTGTTTCACTGCGGGGCCGGTAAGGATCGTACCGGACTCGTTGCCGCGTTGCTTCTGGGTGTTGTCGGGGTTCCCCATGAGACCATTGCTGCCGATTACGCTCTCACGGGCCTCTACTTGGCCGATCCCAATCGGGACCATGAGAATCCGGATCCCATGTTCATCCCGGAGAGCGAAAAGGCCAAGATAGATGACGGCGGCCAGCCGTTACCTGTGTATATGTTCAGTTGCCTGCCTGAAACCATGCGACGGGCGCTGGCGTTTCTGGATGAGAACTATGGTGGCGTAGAAGGATATGTTCGCAAGATCGGGGTGACGGGAGAACAGATTGACCGATTGCGGTCCACGTTTTTGGTGTGACGCAGAGCCAGAGATCGGAAGTCGGAGATCAGAAGTCAGAGGTCGGAGAGAGGACTGAAGGTATCGGGGAATGGGGGACGCGGTGAAGGGATTGGGGGGCAGCCGTCGCCTTCGGCCATGGCCGACAAGCAAGTGCACCAAGGCGTCCCGGTTAGATTCCCGCCCTACCAGCTTATGAACGCATTTCCAGATGATGGCCAACAGAGGCATAAATATCCAGGAGGGTAAATATGAAACGATTTAGCTCGATCTTGATCATTGTGTTTTGCGTAGGTCTTATTGCATGTGCTCATGCCAAGAGAACAGAGACCCCGGATAAGGCTCCGGACCCTTTGGATAAATGGCGGATTGAGGTCGGCCCACCGGGAAATGAATTCTTCGATGCCCAGGCGATGGTCAAAGGCGGCGGATCGAAGAAGAGCGCCGAATCGAAAGTCAAAGAAGTTCAGCCATCCGAGACCCTCCTTCGCTGGGCTAAGGTCATCGCGCCCGGCACTGAGATTACGGCAACCGTCCCCATTGGTCCGGGGATGCGATATGTTATTTCCGAGAATCAGGCGGAGCAATACCTGTTGGTCGTATCGGACGAGGCGGGTTTGGTGTGGCTGAAATACACCGACAAGACGAACATGATCGAAGAGACCGCCAATGCGATCGTTCCAAAGGGGAAGAAGCAAACCATTGCTATCGATCTACTGCCGGCTAAAATGGTGGAGACCCTGGCCACGCTCATTCCTGATTCGCCGCCATCACAGGCCTGGTATGCCGACACCCTTGTGGGTCCCCGCTACATTGCCAAGGTGGGTGAGGCCATTTTCTATGCAACACCGGGGGGAAACATCCGCACCGGGGCATCCGTCGGGGCCGGTGGGTTGGCTGAAGTTGCTGCCGATGCCACCATGGGACCTTTTCTTCCAGCGAGTATCAAGACGTTGCTTACGCAATACCGCGAACGTTTCAATTTTCAGGCCCAGATTGATCGACTTCGAGAAAGCACAGGCAGCGCCGAGGAAGGGTACCGCTTTGTTGTCATGGGGGACAGCCGGTCCCAGAAAGACCTATGGGAGGCAATTACCATCCACATTGATCAGCTCGATCCCAAGCCCCTGTTTGTCATGAATGCCGGTGATGTCATTCTAAACGGAACCGCGGCCGAATATGCAGACTACTATATCCCGCCGCTGCTCAATACGGACATCCCCTATTTTATCGCCATCGGAAACCACGATACCGGTGTGGGCGGGAAAGCGGGGGCCTACAAATATCTATTCGGAGAACAATCCCTCAACTACACTTTTGATGTTGGCAAGATCCGCTTCATTATCCTCGACAATATCTCAAGTAATCTGCCATGGGAGGAAGCCCTGGAAATGGCCGATCAATGGCTTGCCAAGACACCCGATGGCTATCAGAAGATCGTTATGACCCATGCACCTCCGGCCACCATCGAGAAGTGGGCCTATCATGCCAAGGATCCGGCCGGCTCCAAGATGTTTACTGATCTGATGACCAAACACGGGGTCGATGAAGTGTTCCTCGGCCACATCCACGCGTACTCTACAGCCACGCTCGATGATGTGTCCTATACCATCGCAGGCGGCGGGGGTGCCGAATTGCACAAGCCCTTTGGTCCCTTGGGTAATGTCCACCACTATATCATCTGCGATGTCACGCCAGACGGTACGATCCAGCAGGTCGTGCGGTTCTACAGGAAAGAGGGAACCGTCGCCGGTGAAGCAGCCGGTGCTGAAAAGAAGGAAGGTAAGGGGGGGAAGTAGGTGAAGACGGAAACGCGGTGAAGGGGAGAAGGGAAGCGCAGATGATCGGTAGCGGCATTCAGATGACAGAGGAAGCACTGGATCCCCGGCGCCATATCGATTTGGTGGGTGCGCAGAATGTACGGGATCTTGGTGGATACGCGACTGCGGATGGTCGTATCACCCGGTGGCGACGTTTTGTCAGATCCGATGGTATGCATCTCCTGACCAAAGAAGATCAGGAGAAACTGGTGGCATATGGAATCGGGACCGTTATCGATCTGAGAATGACGGTGGAAGTTGAGAAATTGCCCAATGTATTTACCGACTCGAAAGACGTCCAATTCCACCACCTCAATCTTATGGCAGACTTGAAGAAAGGTGAATTTCAAAAGGCCCCCGAGTCAACTGAACCTGCCGACAGATTCGCCCACATGTATCGTCAGTTTCTCTCCGGTTGCCAGAACAGCATTGCGGAAATCATGCGAACATTGGCCGATGCCAGGGATCACGCTTGCATCTATCATTGTGCAGGCGGAAAGGATCGTACCGGTGTTATCTCTGCGCTATTGCTGGGCGTTGCCGGTGTTCCCGAAAAAACCATCGCCGAGGACTATGCGCTGACAGCCCTGCATCCATCGAAGACGAAGAAGCCAAAGCTGGACAGCCCGGATGCGGACTATGAGATTGATCCGCTGTATGCATGGAAAATGATCAGTCCGCCGGAAGCGATGTCCCTTACACTGGAATTCCTGAATGGGGAATATGATGGCATTGAGGGCTATTTGCGGACGATTGGATTGGTGGACGAGGAAATCACTACGTTGCGATCCAAGATGCTGGATGGGTAAGGGAAAAGGACTGAGAGAAAGGTAGGAAGACATGCCATCATCATATGGCTGGGCGGGAAAGTTGCTGTGGGTCGATCTTACGGATCGGAAGATAACTGTGGTGCCCACATCGGACTTTCAGCCGGATAAATACATTGGCGGCCAGGGCCTGAATAGCAGGATCTTCTGGGAGCTGGGATGCCCCGGGGTGGATGCATTCCATCCGGACAATCCCCTGTTGCTGTCAAATGGCCCTCTTACCGGTGCCAGTGGACCGTTTACCCGGGCCACTATCTGTGGTCTGGCCCCTCAGTGTTATCCCAAGGAGCTGTTCTCCCATTCCGGATTCGGCGGCAAGTTTCCTTCAGAGCTGAAATATGCCGGCTATGATGGCATTGTTATTGTAGGGAAGGCGGACACACCGGTCTATCTGGCGATATGCGATGACGATGCCCAAATCAGGGATGCTGGTGACGTGTGGGGTCTGGACACGTATCAAACACAGCAGGTTCTGTCCGATCGACACCCCGGCGCTTCCACACTTACCATAGGGCCGGCAGGGGAGAATCTCAGCCGGATCGCGGTCATTCTGAATGAGACTTCAAGCGCTGCCGGCCAGGGAGGATACGGTGGTGTCATGGGATCGAAGAACCT
>JAZFSW010000654.1:0-2562 GCA_036446375.1 Desulfobacterales bacterium
ATCACGATCAGGCCAACAACATCCACCCTTACCCACTCAAGAACAAAGAGAGTGATAACCAGAACCAGTGTCAACAGCACGATCAGCATGTCTGTTGTCAACGGTGGTGCAACCAGCATAGCTATTTACCAATCCTATCCAATCCTCTGAAAAACAGGAAAGGGGTTACAGTAATTCGAGTTGATCGCGGCAGGCTTTCAAAAGGGGGATTCGTCATGAAAAGGCGTTTGTGGAATAAGACAAACCTGACTTTCTTACCCTTAATACCAGAGCGCTTGATGCAATAATCGAATACTGTGCATCAGTGCCCTGTCCGCAGGTTGCTCCTGGATAGTACTGTCACATCAAATCTGCAGATGAATAGCCGAGCATGGCCCTTGCAACCACGAGGCGCTGTATCTCGCCGGTGCCTTCGTAGATGTCGCCGACACGTGCATCCCGGAACAGTTTTTCCACCAGCGTATCGTGGGTGATTCCAAGGCTGCCGAGAAGTTCAACAGCCAACTGGACCCCTCGCCGGGCGCAATCGCCCCCCTTGGCTTTACATACGGATGATTCCACGTTGTTTGGCTGTCCGCAATCCATCAGCCACACGGCCCGGAGGATCGTTAGAATCCCTGCTTCCAGCAACGATTCCAGTTCGATCAGTTTCTGCTGGGCGGCGCTGGTTCTGTGAAGGCCTGTTTCCCAGTTGACCTCAATGCCTTCTTTTTCAAGTGCCTCCTGAACCATCTCCAGGCAGCCCATCAGTTCACCGATACTGACGGCTGCAACACTGGGCCGGGTAAGGTTGAAGGTTTTCATCACGCCTTTGAATCCTCCGCCCCCGGTTTTGATTTCTTCATCAAGACCGAGAATGTTCTCACGGGGAATGCGGCAGTCTTTCAAGACATAGCCTGCCGTGTCGCTGACACGAAGCCCCATCTTGTGTTCCTTCTTGACAAATTCAAAACCCGGAGCGTCTCTTTCCACAAGAAATGCCTTGATTGCGCCTCGTCCGGCGGATTTGTCAAGGGTAGCAAAAACCACTGCGGCACCACAGGTGACACCATTGGACACGAAGATCTTCTCACCGTTTAACACCCACTGATCCCCATCCAGTACGGCGGTGGTCTCGATGGCTTTGGAATCCGAGCCACATCCCGGTTCGGTATTGGCAAAAGCGACCTGCAGATGACCCCATTTTTTTACCTGTTCCGGCGTTCCCATTGCCCCCAACGCGACGTTTCCGATTCCTGCGCCGGGAGCGCGCAGGGTCAGCATCGGTTCGCCGGCGTGGGTCTGGAAGCTATTGAGCATTCCAAAAATACCGGGGGTGCAGGCTCCCTCATATCCGTGCCGCTTTCCCATCATCGTCCTGATGTAATCGAAGTCCTTGGCTTCCGGAAATTCTGCGGGGGGCATTTTCTCGTTATCATCATACTCGCGCGAATAGCGTCTTCTAACCACGCCTTCCTTGCGTACCTCATCCAGAATTTCCCGATCCTTTTCGTTCAATGAAAAATCTACCATCGTGCGCTTCCTCTGTCTGGGTTGATACCCACTGCGGACCCCATGTGATTATGTAACAGCCCTTATGACATTTATTGAGACGGAATTCAATATCCTTCCCTTTCTCGGGTTTCTTTCTTGACACACAAACACCTATTGGCCTAATTTCTGCTCTTTGAAGGAGCGTTATAGCCGAGGAGGAAAATTGAAAGTAGATCCTGCTAATTTGGACCGGGCATTTAATCCCAAAACGGTTGCGATTGTCGGTGACAGCCAGAAGGGAGGATTTCCCTGGTTGAGGAATCTGAGCGAGTTCCGGGGAAAGGTCTATTCCGTTCAGGTCAATCCTGAATCGATCAAGGGTATCAAGGCGCTCGGGGTGGAAAACTATACCTCCCTTTTGGATATTCCCGAACCGGTCGATCTGGTTATTGTCAATCTGCCCCGCACGCTGGCCCCCCGGATTCTTGACGACTGCATTCGCAAGAAAGCGGGCGCTGTGCATTTCTTCTCTTCGGGTTTCGGAGAAACGGGAACAGAGGAAGGGATGAATCTGGAGCGGACGCTGGTTGAAAAGGCAGAGCGGGCGAATTTCCACATTATCGGTATCAATTGCCGTGGCATATTTACACCTAAGATCGGGCTGAAACAGATCGCTGAACAGTATAGTGGGATCTCCGGGCCCGTAGGACTCATTTCCCAAAGCGGGGGTCATGCCATGACCTTTGCCAGGCTGGCGTATCTTCAGGGAATCGTTATCAACAAATCCGTCAGTTTTGGCAACGGGATCGTTCTTAACGCCTGCGATTTTCTTGAGTATTTCGCTGAAGATCCGGAGATAAAAATTATCGCGATGTACATGGAGGGAGTAAAGGATGGACCACGGTTTGTCCGGTTGCTCAAAGATGTAACGACCCGAAAACCGGTGGTGATCCTAAAGGGGGGGCGAACATCAGACGGCGGGCGTGCCGTTGCTTCACACACCGGATCCCTGGCGATACCGGATAGAATCTGGGATGGGATCATAGGACAAACCGGCGCAATCAGTGTCCCCGGGTTGGATGAGATGAT
>JAZFSW010000655.1:0-3488 GCA_036446375.1 Desulfobacterales bacterium
GCGCCGGACAGACCGGGGCATTCGCAGACAGGGAACCGAATTGGCCGAAAGCGAACTGCGATACCGAACCATACTCGAAAGCATGGAGGAAGGATATTATGAAGTAGACCTTGCCGGCAACTTTACCTTTGTTAATGATGCCATGTGTAGACTCCAGGGCAGTTCCAGAGATGAATTGATGGGGACAAACAACCGGGACTACATGACCCCGGAGACAGCCAAAGACGTGTATGAGGCATTCAACAATGTATACACCACTGGAGAGCCGGAAAGGAATCTTGAATGGGTAACCATCAGACCGGATGGCTCAAAATGGCATGTAGAGACTTCCATATCCCTTGTGAAAAACCCAGCAGACGAGCACACCGGCTTTCGAGGTGTCGTTAGGGATGTGACCGAACGTAAGCAGGCAGAGGAAGCGCTTCGTGTTAGCGAGGAGAAATTGAGAACGATCACTGCATCGGCTCAAGATGCAATTGTTCTTATGGATGAGAAGGGCGATGTTTCCTATTGGAACCCGGCTGCGGAGAGAATTTTCGGCTATTCAAGTCGTGAAATACTGCGTAGACCGCTACATGAAATCATTGTGCCGGAACGGTATCATGAAGCCTATAGAAATGGTTTTGAGAGGTTCAAGAAGGATGGCCAAGGATCGGCTATCGGCAAGTTGCTTGAACTTGAGGCATTGAAGAAAGATGGCACGGAGTTCCCGGTTGAGCTATCGCTCTCGTCAGTGAACGCAAACGGCAAATGGAATGCTATAGGAATTGTCAGGGATATATCAGAGCGAAGACAGATGGAGGCAGATAAGAAGAGACTCGAAGATCAACTCCAGCAATCCCAGAAAATGGAAGCCATCGGAACCTTGTCCGGTGGTATCGCGCACGATTTCAACAATATTCTTGGAATTATTGTCGGCAATACAGAAATGGCATTGGCCGATACCCCTGAAACGAGCCCTGTGCATGGAAATCTGTCAGCGGTTCGCAAAGCCAGTATGCGTGCCAGGGATATCGTTAAGCAGATTCTTTCTTTCAGCCGGCAGAAGGAACAAACAAGGGGATCTATGGAGTTGGGTACCGTCGTTGTGGAGTCTTTGAGGCTGCTACGGTCCATTATTCCCACCACAATCGACATTAGACAGAACATATCCAACGATATCGGTATTACCAGTGGCGATCCTTCGCAGATCAATCAGATCCTTCTGAATCTATGCACAAATGCCGGTTACGCGATGAAAGAGACCGGTGGTATTCTGGAGGTGTCTCTGGCCAATGTCACGCTTAGTGATGCGGAATCATCTGGCTTTCCCCAGCTGTCCCCCGGTGATTATGTAAAACTGACCGTAAGCGACAATGGGAACGGGATTGCTCCAGATAAGATTGACCGGATATTCGACCCATATTTCACTACGAAAGCCATTGGTGAAGGTACGGGGATGGGACTATCTGTTGCTCACGGCATTATAGCAAACCATGGTGGGGCGATAACAGTGAGCAGCGAGGTGGGCAGAGGTACAACATTTGATGTGCTATTTCCCGTTGTCGCGCAGGACCTACAGGCGGAAACAGTTTCTGAGGATGCCATTGCCGGTGGCGATGAGTGTATCCTTCTCGTGGACGATGAGCCAGAAATGGTGAAGATATACCAATCCATGTTGGAACGGCTCGGCTATACAGTCGCCGTCAGGACCAGTAGCATCGAAGCGCTTGAGGCGTTTAAAGCACGACCAGATAGATATGATCTGATTATTACCGATCAGACCATGCCGCATTTGACCGGTCAGATGCTGGCAAGAGAAATGATGGCGATACGACCCGATATCCCTATTATTCTATGTACCGGCCATAGTGACCTGATTGAATCGGGTAAGGCGAAGGCCATGGGTATTCAAGCTTTCGTGATGAAACCGGTTATCATGAGACAGTTGGCCGGCACCATTCGGGACATACTGGATGACGGCGACCATCAGATTATACAATAGCAGGGCAGAAGTACCGGCTGGTATGCGGCGCACACAGGAGTATCCTCACCATTTTCAGACCCAAGATTTCGATCTCCCATCGATTCCCGATATATTATCCCATCAACTGATACACCCGATTTCCCATTGAGTATTGGGCTTTGGCTCTGTATGGTGATCCTGAGCACGATGTAATGATGATTCCTTTGTGGGCGGATCAGAAGATGAAGAAACCCCCACACATTTCTGACAAGATGGATTTCAGACAGGAGGCAAGTAATGAGCGAAAAAACAAAAGCATCGCTTCTGGTAGAACGGGACGGGGCTGTGACAACCCTTTCCATCAATGATGCACCCTTAAACCGCATGAGCCTGGAGTTTATGGATGAGCTGGAAATTCAGGTGAATATGCTGGCAAAAGACAGCTCGGTTCGGGCCGTGGTGATCACCGGAGAGGGGGACACCAATTTTTCCGTGGGCATGCATTTGAAACAGCTGGCAACCGGTGCGGATGACAGGGGGGGATTTGAAGTGATTCTGGATCAGCGGCTCCGGGTGCTCTCCCTGATTGAGAACATGGGCAAGCCGGTTGTTGCGACCCTTTTCGGGTACTGCCTGGGCGGCGGCCTCGAACTTCCCCTGGCCTGTCATTTCCGACTGGCAGCAGAAGAAGGGGCAAAGATAGGCCTGCCCGAATTGGACCTGGGTGCTGTTCCGGCCTGGGGAGGCAGCGCTCGTTTGACCCGTTGTGTTGGCCGGATGCATGCACTGGACATGATCCTGAGGGCCAAACATATTTCCGGACCGGAAGCATACCGGATCGGGCTTGTCAACGAAGTGGTGCCCAACAAGGATCTGAAAGAACGGGCCGGTGAGATCGCCCGGGGGTTGGCCGAGATGGCGCCCCGATCTGTCGCCGAGATGATGCGGTGCGTCATTCAGGTGGGGGAAAGATCCCTCGCAGAGGGCCTCTACGAGGAGCGCCAGGCCGTATTGGCCACCCGGGGAACAAAGGACAGCCAGGAAGGCATGATGGCCTTCATGGAGAAGCGGAAGCCTGTGTTTACCGGGGAATAGCTCCACGGGTTTAGCGGGCCAACCTACAATACCACTAGCAACACCGATGGCCATGTAAAAAGTCTAAAATGCACCACATCTGTCATTCCCGCGAAGGCGGGAATCCAGTAAATTCAACTACTTCTGGATCCCGGATCAAGTCCGGGATGACGGTAAAATGACTTTTCACGAGACCATCAACATTTAAGGAGGAACCAAAATGATAGACAGATCGAAACTACGGTTATTCCTGTGCCAATTCCTGTTGGCAGTCGTTTTGTAGAGTGGTTGCATGATCGCTGTTTCTGCTGCTGCAGATCCATCGGTGGATCAAATGAGAGACATGGAGAATTTCGGTCCGCCAGAAAATATCATGTTCTGGAATACGAGAGAACGGCTGGCAGGCTTTCTAAACATCGACAAGTTCTATCCGGTCAGAAAGATTGAACGGGGAGACAAGGTCTATCCG
>JAZFSW010000656.1:0-3091 GCA_036446375.1 Desulfobacterales bacterium
ATGCCTCCGTTGAGATAGACGAATACAGGGCAAAAATCGATGAGAAGGACCTACCCGAAATCGTTAAGAAAGAAGCGGAAAGAGAGTTGACGCGTCTATCACGAATGAACCCATCGGCTGCGGAATATACCGTGGCATCAACCTATCTGGATTGGCTGACCGTATTGCCCTGGAATGAAAGCACCAAGGACAATCTGGATATTAAAAAGGCACAGAAAATTCTGGATAACGATCACTATGGCCTAGATAAAGCCAAGAAGAGGGTCATCGAATATCTTGCCGTTCGCAAGCTCAAGCCCGAGTCCAAGGGCCCGATCCTCTGTTTAGCCGGCCCGCCGGGTACCGGAAAAACCTCAATGGGCCGATCCATTGCCAATGCCCTGGGAAGACAATTCATACGCATTTCCCTGGGTGGGGTCAGGGATGAAGCCGAAATAAGGGGGCACCGCAGAACCTACATCGGTGCACTTCCCGGCAGCATCATCCAAGGGATCAGGAGAGCCGAATCCAACAACCCGGTCTTCATGCTCGATGAAATCGATAAGGTCGGAAGCGATTTTCGAGGGGACCCCTCGTCGGCCCTTCTTGAGGTGCTTGACCCGGAACAGAATTTCTCCTTTACCGATCACTATCTGGATGTGCCCTTCGATCTATCGAAAGTCATGTTTATCACCACGGCAAATATGCTGGATACGATCCCTCCCGCCCTGAGAGACCGAATGGAAGTACTGATGCTTCTCGGCTATACCCAGGCAGAAAAGGTAAATATTGCCAGCCGGTTCCTCCTGCCCCGGCAAAGAGAGGCCCACGGACTGAAAGCAAAACAGATTACCATTACCAAAGGGGCGCTGAAGGCCATCATATCCGGCTATACCCGGGAGGCAGGGCTAAGAAATCTGGAAAGAGAAATCGAAACGATCTGTCGAGGGGTCGCTGCCAAGATAGCCCTGGAAGAATCCTCTGCCGAAACCATCGGTGTTGGTCGTCTAGCCGAGTATCTCGGCCCCCAACGCCTGCGTTCGGAAGTCAGCGAGCGGGTGACGACCCCCGGCGTGGTCACAGGACTTGCCTGGACACCAACCGGTGGTGAACTCCTCTTCATCGAGGCGACCGCCATGAAAGGAAGCAAAGGCCTTAACTTGACCGGTCAACTCGGGGACGTGATGAAAGAATCGGCGGTGGCAGCCCTGAGTTTTATCCGGGCAAATGCCAATCGGTTGAAGATAAACGACGACTTTTTCAGAGAGCACGACATTCACATTCATGTCCCTGCCGGTGCCATACCCAAAGATGGGCCCTCGGCAGGCGTAACCATACTAACGGCTTTGGTGTCGTTGATAACGAATAAGAAGATAAAAAAGAACCTGGCCATGACCGGTGAGATTACCCTGAGAGGGCAGGTGTTGCCGGTGGGGGGCATCAAGGAAAAGGTGCTCGCCGCCCATCGTGCCGGGATAAAGACGCTTATCCTGCCCGCTTGGAACAGGAAAGATCTTGAAGAAATACCGGAAAAAGTTCAGGGAGACATCGAATTTCATTTTGCAGAAAAGATGCTGGATGTTTTGAAACTTGCAATTCCCTGAGGATGGATCTTCCAGACATAAGATGGACCGTTTAGATTGAGAATCCGATACCACAACCGCCCGTTTCCTGCCCTGTATCCAGTGGCCCTGATCGTTGCCGCGCTTCTTCTTTTTTCCTATGGCTGCGCCGGGATAGAAGTTTCCAGCCGCACCCCTGCACACACCAAACCATATAAGGTTAACGGGAAATGGTACTCCCCCCTATCCGATGGCAACAATTTCAGGCAACGGGGAACCGCTTCCTGGTATGGCAAGGCGTTCCATGGGAAGCAAACGGCAAACGGCGAAATCTACAACATGTACGGGATGTCTGCTGCCCACAAAACCCTGCCCCTGGGAACATATGTCCGGGTGACCAATCTTAACAACAGACGGAAGATTGACATTCGAATCAACGACCGGGGGCCGTTCGTTCGGGGACGCATCATCGATCTTTCCTATGCGGCAGCCAAGAGGCTACGGATTGTCGGACCGGGGGTGGCGCCGGTTGAAATTGTTTCATTGGGCACTACCGCACGATCCGGGAGCCATAAAACATCCCGTGGATCGTATACCCCTGTCGATGTCAATAAAGGGAATTTCACCTTTCAGATCGGGTCCTTTCGCAATCGGAAGAATGCGGAAAAACAGAGAAGGAAGTTGGCCAGGAGATTCAGGCATGCACATATCTCGGTCTTTGACAGCGGCTACGGAATCTTTTACCGGGTCCGCGTCGGCAGATATTCGGATCTGAGACGGGCTCAAAAGAAAATAGCGGCACTGAAAAGGGCCGGTTACAGAAATGCGATCATCGTGGCGGAATAGAGGGCCGAAGACAATGCTCAAGAAAGTCGTTTTCCGGGATCGAGATGGGGTAATCAACCGGGATTCGTCCCAGTATGTCAAGTGTTGGTCGGAATTTGAATTTCTTCCGGGAAGCAAGGCCGCCATACGGTCCCTGACGATAAACGGTTATACGATATTTATCATCACGAATCAGTCCATCATAAACAGGAAGATGGTGCCCCTGACAACACTCGAGGATATCCATACGAGGATGATGGCGGCTGTTGACGCTGCGGGAGGAAAGATAGAACATATTTTTTTCTGCCCCCACACACCCGAAGAAAACTGTGCTTGCCGAAAACCCAGACCCGGTCTGATTCACCAGGCGCAAGAATCCTACGATATCGATCTATCGACGGCAACCATGGTCGGGGACAACGCAAAAGACATCGGTTGCGCACGAAATTCGGGATGCGAATCGGCCATCCTGGTAAGAACAGGGGCCGGCCTCGAAGCGGAAAAGGCCCTGCAAGATAACAAGCAACTCCCGGACCATGTCGCTACGGATCTGGCAGCAGCCGCCCGCTGGATCATCGACATCCACAGCAAGACCGATCCTGTCCGATGATCACGATCGACGGACATCTAGAACATATCACCTACCACAACAAAGACAATCACTATACCATTGCCAAATTCAGACCTCGGGATCCCCAGGGTCTGATAACGGTCATCGGCTACCT
>JAZFSW010000657.1:0-4300 GCA_036446375.1 Desulfobacterales bacterium
GTGGATGCGTAGATACGTCCGTTTGGACTCCTCAATGCCATCTTTAACGGAATAGGACCACCCGGGGTGGCTTGCTTCTTCACCAGCCACGGATGGACCTGTAAAGAGAACGAGACAGACCAGAGCTGTCGCGTGAATCAACACGCTTTTCATGATTCCCCTTCCAACACGGAGTACGAACAGGATCAATACTGTCCCCAGTAGGAGAATAAGCCACTTGTAACTATATACCATCGCCCGCTCAAGGTTTACATTAATAGTGATCTGTTCTTCCGAATTCAGCACTGACTACCAAGAAAGCAGCCTATGTGTCTTCTCGCCCTTCGGCGTACCCCAACCTACTCAAATCAGAGCCAGACCGTAATAGAGAGCGTCTAAGCTCCTCTATGGGGAACGATCCCGCCGTATGTGTCTTGTGGTGGTATTGTCCTGTCGGTCGTCCTTCAGGATTTGAAATCCGGGTGTTGATATGCTTTGACTGCAAATGATGCGAGCACTGCCCGATCTGCTGAGGTGAGGGCCGGCGGATGGGTAAGTGCTAGTACATTCCGGTCAACATCACTCTTGTCAGACATGCCAATGCACAACAGATGGATACGACTATCATGGCGCACCCATCGAATGGCAGCAGCCGGCAGCTGACGTAGCCCTTTTGGATCGAACTCCGGCACAAATCGTTTGGCCTGGCGACCCAACACCCAGCCCATAACTTTCATCGACAATATCCCCATATCCAGTTCATGGGCCTTCGTGAGACACATCTCTCGTAGTTCCAGCATACGGTGATCGAGTATGCGGATCATCCCCTTTCTGAAGTAGCCATATGCCAGCATGCACTGATCGAATCCCCCCGTTGAAATCAACTCATAGGCCTTGTCGAAGTAGTGATGGGCGGTCATACCTACAAACCGGGTGATCCCTTCATCGCGGAGTTTTACCAGCTCAGCGTGAATCGCCATGGCCTGCTTGACGCTCATCTGTTCTATCCCCGGCGTCCCGTGGATCTGAATGCAATCGAGATAATCCGTTTGAAGTTTCTTCAAAGATGCTTCGACGGCTCGTCTAACCTGACTCGGATCGGTGGTTTCGACCTTAGTGGCAAGATAGACCTTGTCCCGAATCCCCTTCAGGCCCTCACCCATGATCGGCTCGCTCTCCATGTAGTTGCCCGCAGTATCGAAATACCGGACGCCCTTTTTATAGGCGTATCGGATCAGTGCGACATTATCCTCATGTGACAATGTGCTTCCCCAGATTTTGACGATGCCGGATCCACCCATAGCCAGGGCGGGCAACTCAACACCCGTCTTGCCGAATGTCCGGGTCGGTATCGCATCCGTCAGGGGTATCTGCTTATCCCTCGGCACAGAACCATCCACAATCCCAGCACCCAGGACGGCTGCGCCCGCGGCAAGTTGAGCGCCCTTCCTAATGAACTCACGACGATTCAGTTCCTTTCTGTCTTTGCTCATGGCGTTGTCTCCTTGTACCTGTCTATGATGGTGAATGTTTGATGACTCCTCAGCAACTATCTGATTTCACGGAAGCTATTGCTATCTAGGGCCTCGAGGTCCTCAAATCTAATCATTTTCCGTAGTCCATTCCCCGAGCTATGGGCTTGCATCCATTCCAAAACCAAGTTCGTCGCCAAGTTTCTTGATCCTGGGGATTTCCTTTCCGATCGGGGACCAGAATGGATTGTAGAAATAATGGTGCATTACGTCGGCATCTTTCAGCAACTCGTCAAGGGCGCCATCAGTAAGGCCTTTCCGACCGTGCTTTCCGATGGCATTGGCGACCGATTCCATCTCATGTGGGGCAAAGAGCCCTGTCTTCAGCAGGATCTCGGATGCCAGCAATGCGCTCTTGGCATGATGACCTTCGTGAGTGCCATCTCTATAAGTCGAGATGTCATGCAGCATACCGGAAATCACAGCCAGCTCTACATCAAGATGCCTTTTCTTTGCCAGAAGCCCCGCAATGAGAGACACCCCGTAGAGATGAACATAGCCATGTCGACGATGGTCAGCTTCGCTTCGTCCCAGGAGGATCTCATCAACCGCTTTACGAATTGTCTCTATCCTATCCATCAAGCAATCGTCCCCGTTCCTTATTCTGCATCAAACTGGAACATCATCGTTCAATGACTTCGTTGTTCCCATGTCCATCACTTGCCAGGTGAAGCCGTACGCCATCGCTGACACTGTAGGTACCGTTGTCTACGGATCTATCGTACATTATAGCCGTTCCTCTCGTAATCTCACATGCCCCGTCGAACTGAGAAGCCCTGTCATAGATGTCGCGGATGACCCTGACTTTGGCCATAAACGTGTCCGGAATCGCGAGGATAACCGTTGAGCCAAAATTGAAGTGTGCCTTCTGCGAGCCTCTTTCCTGGACTGTGCTCTTCTCATCATAGTCCTGTTCTATCGAGTTGACGATGTTTGCCCCGACTTCCACCATGGCATACGTCTCATCGAATCGTTGTGAATGCAGAATCGATGCAACGCGATGGTTCTCATCCATTACGGATTGCCTGGCATTGCTTCTGATATAGTTGAGATCCGTGGAATCGACTCTGAATTTCGTCTTACTGATCTCCAGAGGCCCGGAAAGTATCGCTGATCCGGTCGGAAAGTCAATCGTGTGATCGTGGTGGGGTTTCAGAGTGAAGACAAACAGTTTACCGGACGAGAACCTACGATCCTCTGCACCCAGCATTCGGGAGATGGATATCTTGACCCCCGGAAAGAACGTAACTGATCCGGCCTCTATATCCCGGATACTCAGATATGCACTGACCGGCGAGGTGATGAACTTCTCCTTTTCCGCATCAGAGATTCCACAGGGGTATATGGGGTTGTCATATCGATGGGTAAAGGCGGCATTCAGGCTTCGATACCCACATGCCGAATACGTTGTGTCTACCTGCTTATTGATCAGCTTGGATAGCCTTAGGGCGTGGAGAAGGAAGGATGTTGACCTGTTGCACAATATGAAACCGGCCATCTTTCCCACAATACTGTTAAGGAAGAGATACTGCGACATCCTACCAACAATCCTGTGGTTCAGGAGGCTAATCTCCGGAGGAACAGGCAGCGGCCCGGCTTTCCCCTTAGAGAAATCGTATAGTATCATACGGTCCCCTCAAATAGCGTATTTTGCAGTTCATCGTGTCCATGGGACAATTGCTCCAGCCTCTCCTATCGATCCAACAAGAACGACGTGGTGCTTAGCTGTGAGAAGTCCTGCATAACGACTTTCGGGAATGCTTGTCTACTGTAGGAAACCACGAAGATTCAAGGTTTCAAATAGGTCATGTTAGCAATTCGGGCTTCTGAATGTCAAACACTCGGGGCAATCATGTGCAGGTGGGCCTATGTTCTTGTCCCCTCTCGACACTGGGGCGGCATCAGGTCGAAGGATAGTGATGCTTCTTCCGGTCTTGAATCGATCGAATTGCTGTGCAGCCCGCCTTCATGATTGACCAGTAATTGGCACGATATGGGTATGTATTGGCATGGATTGCCATGGCCACACCACCTCTTCTGGCGCTACGCTCGTTGTAACCAACTGCATTTATAGATAATTTGTGTCTTGGCACACCTTATGCGATAGAATCCATCACAACGATGATAAGGCAGGGACCAATCCCGAGTACACGCACTTACAAATTCGATTACGTGTTGTGCTTCGACTCACCGCAGAGTCGCCGAGGACGCAGAGAACAGATACTTCGTCCAGTTTCACGGATGTGGATCGTCTGAAATTAAACTCCGGCGAGAAACCGGGCATTACTTAAGAGGAAGGGAGCAATAATGTTAAAGCTACACGACCTGTCGAAAACATATCGCACCGAGGACATTGAAACCGTGGCGCTGAACAGCGTGGATATTGAGATCGAAGCCGGAGAGTTCGTTGCTGTAATGGGGCCGTCGGGTTGCGGTAAGTCAACACTGCTCAATGTCATCGGTATGCTGGATTCACCAACGTCCGGAGGTTACACCTTTATGGATGAAGAAGTGGCCGGATATTCGGAATCCCAACTGAGTCATCTGCGCAAAAACAATATCGGTTTTATCTTCCAGTCCTTCAATCTTATCGATGAGCTGAGCGTGCGGGAAAACATCGAACTGGCCCTGCTCTATAACAACATCCCCGCAAGTCAGCGACGGGAGCGTGTCGCACAGGTCATGGAGAAGATGGGCATTGCTCATCGTGCCAAACATATGCCCAGCCAGCTATCCGGGGGCCAGCAGCAACGGGTTGCCGTTGCCCGTGCGGTTGTCGGTGAGCAGGC
>JAZFSW010000658.1:0-2995 GCA_036446375.1 Desulfobacterales bacterium
ATGAAGAGATGATGGTGGGTGTGATGATTTCATGTTTGGGAGCTCCCGGTGTTTTCGAGTGCACAGCAAACAAGACTTTCCTCCAATCAAAATAACACATTCTTTTCCAATTACAATGTTTATGAGGAACCTGGAGATTGGGGTTGCGGATTGAGCATCAAATCACCTATAAGATCATTTGACATCCCTGTTGCGGCCTGGATCAGGAAAAGTATACGCCCCTGATCGTCTGATAGCGACCCTTCTCGATAGGGAAGTATCACATCCTATCAAGAGGGGGGGATGAAACACCACCATATCTTGAAAAAGGAGGAACGACCCCATGGATTTTTTTGAACTTCTGGACAAAAGGCGAAGTGTGAGAGATTACGAAGACAAAGATGTACCTCTTGAACGAATCGAAGAGGTAATCAACGACGCCATCAAGGCCCCGAACGCCGGCAACATGCAGTTGTGGCGTTTTGTGGTGGTAAACAACAGGGACTGGATGCGAAAAATATCCGATGCCAATAAGAAGGGATTTCTTGCTGATCTTGATTCCAACCCCAATTCTCCCTGGAAGGGATACGAGGCAGAGTTCCGGAAAGAGGAATTCAACATCTTCTTCAATGCCCCGGCCCTGGTCTATATTGTGGGAACCTCCAAGATGCAAACCATCGTCCAGGATTGCTCTCTGGTGGGAGCCTACTTCATGCTATCGGCCGCAGCACGCGGTCTGGGCACCTGCTGGGTGGCTCAGGGAGCCTTCATCGAGGACAAGGAGATACGAGCCGAGTTGGCCATCCCGGAAAACTACGCCATCGTTGCACCCATAATCATCGGCTATCCCAAACAGGTACCGGAAATGCCGCCGAGAAAAGACCCCAAGCTCATCAAGGTTATCAGCTGATACAATACACTGCTTCCGGGGAAAGCCCTCCCTTGACCAGCAGATAGAATGTGGGGGGCTGAACCATACGGAGGAGAAGGGGATAATATTATAGGGACCCGGTTCCGTCAGTAACCCAGCGGCACCAATGTTTCAGCGATATATCTGCCGTTTTTCAGGGTGGCACCATCCGGGTCATTCCTTGCCTCGGTAGACTCCTCTTCAGTAACGATCCACCCCTTGTAGTCAGCGGCCTGCAGGATTCCCAGCAGTCGTGGGAAGTCTGTGATGCCTTCGCCCATCGGCGCCCAGACCTTTTCCGATGAGATATCCTTCAGATGCACATGGCGAATGACCGATGCATAGGTCGAGAAGATGTCATACACATCCATGCCGCCGTTGACCACATGGCCCGAATCCGCGGCATAGCCGATCACGCTGGTGTCCAGTAGATCCAACATGACTTTGTAATCGTCCGGGGTGCGAAAGATCGAAGGAGATCCGGAGGTGGGGTGAAATGCACAGGTGATGCCACGATCTGTAGCAAGCCTGCCAATCTCGTTGACACAGGCCATGGCGTTTCGCTGGCGCACGGCAAGATCGGATCGGTCGCGCGAGCCATGGCCCAGTGTGATGCGCGGCTCCGGGAAGGATTCAACGTAATCAAACATCGTCTCGATCAAACGGCGCTCCTGCTCGCTCAAGGTGGCATTGGGCCACCCGCCACCGGCACCCAACGAGGCCAGCTTCAGGCCGTTTGCCTCGAGAAGATCGGCCATAAGTGACGCATCATCGAAATAGGGTCCCATGATCCAGGGACCGGGCTCAATGCCGGTAAGCCCCGCACGCTTGAGGATCTTGCAGATATGCGGGCAATCACCCTTGTATTTGTCGCCGGACATGGTCCAGGTAAAGGTTTCGCTTCCGTACCTGAATTTACTCATCACAACACCTCCTTAACATTTTCTACCGCTACAGTTTGGATCAAACAACCACGTACCGGATAGCCACATCACTTTCAAGATCTATTTTCCCGGAACCCGCTGAAGATCAGCGATTTTCCGGAAAAACACCCGTACCCATTGAAATATTTGACAATCGACGACAGACAACGGTGATGCATCTGGCCCCGAATGAAATCCCGTTTTTTGAGGCTATGGTTGACACGAGCCACTCAAATAGGTACACTTCCAGAAGTTTGAAGTGGTCGGTGAGCAGGAAATCCTCTGTGGCATCTCAGCTTGAGCTCTGAAGCGCAGGGGAAGAACAGAGAATCAAGCTTGAGATCCACGCGTTCAGCATGTATCTGAGGCGAGAGAAGCAGGCAGGCAATTTCACCCGATACCTCTAAATAGGAAGGAACAAAACAATGGCAGAAGCTAAAGGATTGCTCAAACCGGTGAAGCTGAAAAGTGATCTGGCAGGACTTCTGGGAGCAACAGAACTTCCCAGGACAGAGATCACCAAGAAACTATGGGACTATATTAAAGCGAACAAACTTCAGACAAAAACTGAAAATGGAAGCCCGATGAACGCTGGAAAATTCATTGTGGTTGATGCCAAATTGCTCCCGGTCTTCAGAAACACAAAATCCACCAGCAAATCAGGCAAACTCACGGACCTTACAGGCCTGAGAGAAGGCCAGACGATCAACATGATGCAGATGGCTGCTGTTGTCGGCGCAAACATAGAATAACGATGGCGTCATAGAAAGTCTCCATCTACTACGTTATAGCACTTGGCCAGACGTTTGACATACGACGTGTATGCCTTCGCGCCTGGCCAACCCCTATGCCTTGTATATGGAGATTTCTACTTAGCCATCCTTTGACCTCTCGATTTACGTGGTGAGCTTCCTATAGATCTTTGTTATTCTTTCAGGCAGTTTGCAGATATCATCAATGACAACCCAACTGTTGTGTGAATAGAGTTCTCTCAGGTTCCGACTGTTCTTTGTTATGGTCATGCAAAAGGGCTTTATACCGTATTTCTTTGCCTCATACAGGGCCATCCGTGTATCGGCTATGGCATAATCGGCCATGTAGCCTTCATCAAACGGCTGGCTGTCATTTAGAAGAATCAGTATTCTTGTCCTTTCTTCTCTTATTCTCAGCTTGGCTGTGACAT
>JAZFSW010000659.1:0-3942 GCA_036446375.1 Desulfobacterales bacterium
GAACTAAGGATGCTTCAGAAGACAGAGGGGGCGGAGAGGAAGAAGAAGATAGAAGAACGTCCCCGCTTCGGATTCTTGCCTGAAGGGTTGCGAGCAGATCGTCTCCAAGGGGCTGGGGTCGGGCCACGCAAACATACTGTATTGATACGAAAAGGGCCGAATTGGTAGGCTCCCACTGTTGATTCCCACACTGTATTAACCGCAACATCCTGATTATATTAACGATAGGAGTATATCTGCGAACGATATGCTAACCAACGCCGGTTGTGAGTCCGACGCTGGTTTCGGTTTATCGGTCAGATATATGTTACGGTTGTCTGATACCTCATCTGGTCTTCATTTCTCTCCTTCAGTCGTTTCAGGACGTCAATCATGGTGTTCAAGATCAATGTTACCATCTGATGGGTAGTTTGGTCCATTTTCTGGTCAAGTTCAGATTCATCTCCTGGGCTCATTGCAGATTCCTTTTCAGAAGGGTATCAGATCATCGATAGTGGTCTCCGGTGGCAGCAGTGATACGTCGTTTCTGATCAAGGCCAGGAACTCATCATTGTAGCGATTGCGCAGGATACTCTCCATTTCAAGCAGTTTGCCCCATAGGCTAAAGGCCGCCTGTATCTCTTGGTTCTTGTCCATTTCATTTCTCCTTTCAGGTTAGAGGATTTCAGTTGCAGCCAGCCTGATATGTTCGGCCTGCACCATTTGCGATTGGTCGACAGCCGCAGCGATTAGACCACCCCTTGCCAGATGATTTGCTTTTCTGAACAATCCCCCGGAGCCTTGATGGATAGCCGTGATGGCGTTTTTCTCAAAGACCATTCGGTCCATACCGCAAAGGGTAAGGTGATGTTGCAGATAGGTTTCCATCCCGTTCAGATCAACTCCCTGTAGATGACTTCTCGCAACGATCCTGGAAGCAAGAGGGCGGCTGTCGCGATACGTGAGTTTGTCAACCAGATGGTTCTGCCCAGCCAGTATGATTGGTAGCCAGGGCTTTGAGTCTTTTTCAAACTGACAGATCGTATGAAGTTCCGCAAAGACCTCAAGACGCAACAATGAGGCTTCATCAATAACCAGAACGATTTTCTTCTTCTTCTCACATACATAGTCGACGATTTCTTTCTTAATCGCTTTGACCATAACGGTCTTTGAGTTGCTGGTAAGGTGGATGTCTAAAGCATCGACAAACTGACGGTAAAATTCCAACATGGATCCGGAGGATGCCGTGACATACAGGGTGCGATATTCCGATGGATGCAGTTTCTCCAAAGCGTATCTTAAGGCTGTGGTCTTTCCGCTGCCCACCTCGCCGGTAATAAGTCCGATTGCACCCAGACTGATAACATAGCCGAATCGATCCTCAACATCGATCAGCTCCGGTGTTTTCAAAATGTCGGCGGCTTTGATGTCGGCTGCAAAGGCAGGTTTGTTAAAGCCAAAAAAGGCCCGGTAATTATGTTCCATTCTTCCTCCCTTTGGATGACCACAGCTTTCCGCCCTCATAGCTTCTGGTAGCGTTGGTGACATGGATTTGCGCATGGTTGTTCTTATCTCTTTTGACCCGGTAATTGACCGCAAGATCCACCGGTCGTAGCATGCCGTAGGATTTGTTTTTGTATCTGACCTCGATGGTTTCAACATCCGATTGATGATACAGCAATTCGATGCGCTTACCGATCAGTGCGACCGGTGCTTCGTAGATGCGACCATCCAGCGTGACGGTTCTGTCCCCATTGACCTTTCTGAGGGCAACTTTCCTAAAATGATCCTTCAGGTTTTCGGGGGCAGGTCTTAGACAGTGCATATTGGCGGTGAACCGGTCCAGGGGTGTTTGTCCCGTGGCACTGTGCTTTCTTTGGTGGTAATCGTTATTGAGATACCGATCCAAAGCCCCATTGAGCTCGAGCAATGTCGTGGCAGCAGCATAGGGTAGCAGCCGGCTCCTTACGGTTTTAAACCACCGTTCGATCTTGCCCTTTCCCTGGGGTTGGTACGGCTTGGCATGGATCAGCGTAATGGCCAATGAAGCGGTGGTGTATTGAAGATGTTTGCTGCGAAAGGCCGCACCATTGTCCACATACAGCTTTCGGGGCAGCCCCCTTCTTGACAGCCCATTTTCAAAGGCATCCAGATACGAGGCAAGATTCTCTGACAGATAAAACCGTGCATAGACAATCAGACGGCTGTGATCGTCGAGGATGGCGATCAGATAGGTCTTTTTCTGTCTGCCATCCACATCGACTTTGGGTCCATGCATCACATCGCTCTGCCATAGATCGTTGGGCAATTCGGCTTCAAACTTGCGTCGATCAACCGGATTCGATCGGGTCAGCCGCATCAGATCCTGACCATGCAAGAACCGGTAAACCGTGGTGGTGCTCAAAACCGTTGCCGGGGTAACCAGTTGGCGCTGGTTCATCTGCTCTATCAAATGAGGCACGGTAGCTGCCGGCATCTCTTTTCTCAGCCGGATTAACGATTCACAGGTGTCCTCGTCCATAGCCCGAGTGTGGCCCTGGTCGGATCGGTCCTTGGGCCGTAGCCCCTTAACACCACCACCGTTGTAGATACGTATCCAGTGGTTGATGGTCTCTTTACTGATCCGGGTCTTTTGTGAAAAGGGGATGGGCCATTTTCGATCGCACTTGTCCCTCATCAGGCGACGTTTCTCGGCACGGCTCATATCGATGCCGTTAACAAAGTCGCTGATTACCCCATAACGGAATATGGCCACCTGCATTTTCTCGTCTTCTGTCATCGTTTACCTCCTTTTTGGATTTCTTAGTCTGTATACCAGAAAGAAGGTCAATAAAATGGCACGGTTCGGTAGGGTGGATAGAAGATGAAAATCTTTGCAGACTAAATGGCCCGGCTAACAGGGATCTGGCCCATTTTCCAGAGACGATCAAAGCCTGCCACAACTCCCTTGCTCCAGGCATCGGTCAGATAAGCTTTGATCTTTCTACATAAAGATCTAAACCAGTGGTGCTGTCGCTCTCGGCCGATACCACCGATCCATTGGTTCCGGCCGGCTTTGGACACGATGCTTGAGCGGATCGATGCAATCGATGCCTGAAAGCGCTTAAAGTAACCTGCGGGTCGCATCCGTATCACGCATCTGCAATCAGGACACCGGTATCGTTTCAATGCAAATGGCTGATCGTAGCCATCGAAATAGGCCGATACAAACCCATGGCCCCATAACCGATAACTGCTGCATCTTGGGCACCTGTCCGGCCTGGGCCACGGATAATCTCGGCCCAGTTCAAAAAGCTTCTTGAGTCCAACAGAAAAAGATATTACCATAGCTTCGTTCCTTGAGAACCCTTTAATGGGTTCCCATCTAAAAGGGCGGCTTGGCCTCTGATCCTCACCGCCCTTTTTTCCAATAAAAAAAGCCTCTATAAAGAGGCTTTCTTATTCCGGTAATATTACTTTCCTGTCAACAGTGTCTGATAATCATCTGCCCTTTGTGCTTTGTAGAGTGCGGTAGCCTAGACTTGCAGATCTCTTCGTTGGAGACCGCGTGGGCATCCGGGACCATGGCAAAGATCCCTAACAGCAATGAGGTGGCGATCAATATCATCCTGTACCTCCTTAGTCGGTTGTGAGCCTTGATTCAGGCCTTGTGCAGGCAAGCTGGCGAAGTGGGCTGCAAGCGAATGGGCCCGCCCAGGTTAGGAAAAACGCCCCACGACTCCACATTTCTGCGCGGCCTACACGAAAGGGCGCATGGATCCTTCCGCTCCCGCCTCGAAGTCTATCCTGTTCACGGTTCTGGACATAACGTTGAGGATATACCACTGAAAAAGCAGCAAATAACTTCGCAAAAGAGACGTTTAACGGGGCATAGGCAGGAGAGAAAATCCCGCCAGCTTTTTCAGTTGGACAACAAGGCCTTTTTTTGGCTTTAATGTTAAAATTGTAACACCTTTTTGGCGC
>JAZFSW010000660.1:0-2799 GCA_036446375.1 Desulfobacterales bacterium
TGTTGAGAAGAATACCAAGGACACCCATTCGACGGCTGTGTTCCTCAAACAGTATGCAAAGGAGCAAGGCATTGCCTGCGCCATCAAAGAAGAACGATTGAAGAAACTCAAGGGCAAGCGCTGGCGATTTACTATCGGTACCGAAACACCCCAGGAGTGTATCCTTGCCAGAGGAGACACCGCACAATCAGATAAGCTGATTGCCGGATTCAAAAAGACTCATCTTATTGTCGGCGATCTACCCTATGGGGTCCAGCACAAAGGGAAACTGAGAGAGTTGCTTTCCGAGGCCCTTCCGGTTTGGACATCCCTGCTCCACCCGGGCGGCGCCATGGCTCTGGCATGGGAGTCCACCCGGTTTCCCCGAACCGATATGATTGCCCTCATAGAATCAGAAAGCCCCCTTCGCGTCCTGAATCGCCCGCCCTATGATATGCTCACCCATCAAGTCGACCGGGTAATCAAGAAGCGAGACGTAATCGTCGCCGTGAGATCCTCCTAGCCATTGACAACATTGGCTTCGGTTCCGTGCGTTCTTGCCAATGAGTGGCGATCATCCCCATTTCATGGTCATGTTCACATGCACATCAAAATCCACACCGGCGGCATATCATTGTAACAATGTGTATTTTATGGTGAAAACCGACGGTATCGGTATGGCATAGTCTTTGCGTTCTCATTCAAAGGTGTAGGGGGTGTCCCTTCAACAGGAAACGACCATGCAGAGGGAAATAGTTGATCTGCGCACCTATCGGTTCATGCCTTTGAGCCGATGTTCACAAGAAGATGCATCCAAATGGCACTTCTTGCGCATCTCCATCAATAGAAGACTTGTGTAAATCCAAGTTCATCGGGTCCAACCTGTATCCAGAAGAAAGGAAAGGCATTGAAGAAGGACATAAGCAGGAGAAAATTCATAAAGACGATGGCTGCCGGCGGCGCGTATCTGGGTCTCGGACAGGTGGTTCCCGGCACTTCACTCCTTGGCATTGGAGAGCTCCAGGCATCGGCACCAAAGCCTGCGGTCAGCATCGTAAGGATCAAGAAAGGGAATATCGACTATGCCGTCAGGCAAGCCATCGATTTGCTGGGAGGCATGGAATCGATCACCCAGGGGAAAGAACGGATCTTGCTCAAGCCGAATCTGGTGGGCCCGGATCCCCGGGATGTTACAAAGCCGGATGTGGTAAAGGTGCTGGCCCAATTAATGAATGAAGCCGGAAAAGATGTATCCCTGGGCGAAGGCTCAGCGGCAGCTACCCGCAGCAAGGGAGAAGCTGCTGAATATGGAGGCTGTCGGGCAACAGACAGAGACATGATCGATGCCATACAGGAAGAAATATTCGGCACCCTCGGCTATAGGGATCTTGCCAAATCCCTCAAGATCCCGCTCATCAATCTTCACACGGGGAGAATGTCCAAGGTGCCATTGCCCAATGGATTTGTATTCAAAGAGATAAGCCTTCATCATTCCCTTACCGATACCGACATGCTCTGCTCCGTGCCAATGATGAAGACCCACGGCCTTGCTACAGTCACGCTGGGGATGAAGAATCTGTTTGGCGTTTACCCCGGAGAGGTATATGGAACACCCCGATGGGGGGTACACCATGAAGCGGCAAAGGTGGAGAAATCCGGTACGGCCTCGGCAATTATCGATATCGTACGGGCAAACAAGCTCGGACTTACGGTAATCGATGCATCCAGGGCCATGCAGGGAACCGGCCCTACGGTCCGTGGGGGAGGAAGAATCGCCAGGATGAATCTGATTATCGCCGGGACAAATCCCCTGGCCACAGATATGGTCGCTGCTTATACCATGGGCTTTCAGCCGGAAGAGATCTCAACATTTGCCTGGGCCTGGAAAGCGGGGATGACCCCGACACGTTTGAGCGATAGCGAAGTGAGAGGTAAAGAAATCAGGAGCGTCAGGCAGAAATTCGCCAGGCCTCTGGTGCTGCCCTTTTCGATTCTGGATGGGTTGGATAAACCATGCTGATCGACGGGGTTCAGGGTTCAGGGTTCAGGGTTCAGGGTTCAGGGTTCAGGGTTCAGGGTTCAGGGTTCAGGGAAACTGCTACCAAACACGGTCTCCTGTCAAGGGAAAAAGACATGGGCTGAATCAAGAGCATTGATTTGCACCCCATCAAAGATGATGGGCGCAACACACATAACGTAAAGGAATACCGTAATGAAAGATCGAAAATGGATACGCGTTCTGCTCATCTGTATGGGAATGCTGGCGGTCCTCTATTTCTCGGCGGCTTTCGTCCTGATCAATGGACCGGACCCGACGTTTTCCGAGACCTCCGTGTTTTCAATCTCAAGTGCAGAAAACGAGGGGATTGTGGAGATGCTGAAACAGGATTATGAGTTCCAAGAACACCGGTTCGAGGCGCGGGATGGCGCGTCTCTGTATGCAAGACACTACGCTGCAGATGCCGGCGTGACCCTTCTGCTTCTCCATGGCCTGTCGGGAAACAGTTACACCTTTAATACAACCTGCGGGAAGATCCGGAAAGCAATGGATGCCGAGATTTACGCCCTGGACCATCGGGGCCATGGCGAATCTGCCGGCAGGCGAGGCGATGTGGATTACATCGGTCAATACGAAGACGATGTTGCCGATGTCATCGCCAAGATCCGTGCAGCGAAACCGGAAGGCAGATTGATTCTTGCCGGACATTCCATGGGCGGCGGCATTGCCCTGCGCTATGCCATGAAGAACAATCCTTCGGACGTGGACGGCTACCTGCTGTTTGCTCCCCATCTGGGATTCAATTCTCCAACCGCTGATAA
>JAZFSW010000661.1:0-6020 GCA_036446375.1 Desulfobacterales bacterium
TGTGCACCAAGCTTGCAGCAAAGCACATGATGAAGCAGCGCTATGGCCGGATCATAAACATGGCCTCGGTTGTCGGTGTGACCGGTAATGCCGGGCAGGCCAACTACGCTGCATCGAAAGCCGGTGTTATCGGATTGACCAAAAGCGCGGCAAAGGAGCTTGCGTCAAGAAACATCACGGTCAATGCCATCGCTCCGGGTTTTATTGAAACGGATATGACGGCAGTTCTACCCGAGAGTGTCAGAGAAGCCATGCTAAGTCAGATTCCTCTGGGGCGGGCCGGAACGCCTGAAGATGTTGCTGCCGTGGCTGCGTTTCTGGCTTCTGAAAGTGCCGACTATCTTACCGGACAAGTCATTCACGTCAGTGGCGGAATGTATACTTGAAAGAGACGAGCACTGCCGGAGTTGATGGCATAGTGCTCAATTTGAGAACCCATACAAAGAAAGAAAGGAGTTTGTTTCATGCCAAGCGAAGACCAAGTAAAGAAAATTATTGCCGAGAAGTTGAGTGTGGACCTGGATGAAGTTGTACCCGAAGCAACATTTGCAGATGATCTGGGTGCGGATTCTCTCGATCTTGTCGAGCTGATCATGTCTATGGAAGAAGAGTTTGATATTGACATCTCCGATGAGGATGCTGAAAAGCTAACAACCGTTCAGGATGCCATCTCCTACATCAGCGAACACTGAACGGCAGACAGCCGCAAACAGTAATGACCGCAGGTGACTGTGGGGCTCTTCACGCAAAGCCGGCGGGGTCCGGGAAGCGTTTACCTGGATCCACGGCTGTCGATACCAGAGGGTGTCGACATTGCGCTGAGCCATAGCCCTAACCGGGGGAGAGCGACCGCTCGAAGGCACTCCGGTTCGGCTGCGGTTTCCTGAAAAAACATCCGGCAGGCAAACGGATCTTTTTAGGCATTTGCCCCAAAGCGGGGCGTGCGTGGAGGGGCCGTGCCTGCCCATCGGCGTGCTATCAGCGAACAGGGATCTTAGAAAGGAGGTTTCCGTGAGCAAACGAGTCGTCATAACCGGACTAGGCCTTGTTACACCATTGGGTCTCGGCGTTGAGGAAACGTGGCCTGCCCTGTGTGCAGGAAAATCCGGGATCGGTGAGATAACCCGGTTTGACACATCGGCATTTGATGTCAAAATTGCCGGCGAGGTCAAAGAATTCAATGCCGTAGATTTTCTTGAAAAGAAAGACGCCAAGAGGCTGCAGCCCTTCATTGCCTATGCGATCGCTGCTGCCCGGATGGCATTGGAAGATTCAGGACTGGTGATTGATGACAGCAATGGCCACCGGGTCGGTGTCATTACCGGTTGTGGTCTCGGGGGTCTTAAAGTTCTGGAAGATACGGCACGGACGCTTGAAAACAAAGGTCCCAACAGAGTTTCTCCGTTCTTTATCCCCACCATGATCGGCAATATGGCCCCGGGAATGATATCGATTTACTTCGGTGCCAAAGGCCCCAATTCTTCTTTAGCAACGGCGTGTGCCGCAGGTTCCCATGCGACGGGCGAGGCTTTCCGGATACTTCAGAGAGGTGATGCCGATGCCATGATAACCGGGGGGGTAGAATCTGTCATTACGCCAACCTGTGTGGCCGGTTTCAACTCGATGAAAGCCCTCTCCACCCGAAACGATGCACCGGAGAAAGCATCTCGGCCCTTCGATCGGGATCGCGATGGGTTTGTTGTGGGCGAAGGAAGCGGCATTCTTATCCTGGAAACCCTGGAAAGCGCCCAGGAACGGGGTGTACCGATATATGCGGAGATGGTTGGCTACGGTATGAGCGGAGACGGCTATCACATGACCTCCCCTCCGCCGGATGGTGCCGGAGCGGTAAGGTGTATGACAGCAGCGATCCGTGATGCGGGGATCTCAGCAGACAGGATCGATTATATCAATGCCCATGGCACGTCAACGCCGCTAAATGACCTCTATGAATCCCGGGCGATAAAAGAGGTCTTCAAAGCGCATGCCCCGTCCCTTGCCGTCAGCTCGACCAAATCCATGACCGGCCATTTACTGGGCGGCGCTGGTGGGGTTGAGACGGTTTTTACCGCACTGAGTCTTCAGAACGGGATTCTTCCGCCAACGATAAACTATGAAAACCCGGACGACGAATGTGATCTGGATTATGTCCCAAACACGGCACGAAAAAAGGATATTCAGTATGCCATGAGCAATTCTTTTGGCTTTGGCGGCACGAATGCAACGTTGGTACTGAAGAAATATGCTGCCTGATTGGGCCGCTGTGGTTGAGCCACCCAGGCTCGTGCGTGGAGATGCCGTCCCCCAAGGATCTTCCTAGGAATTCATCGGGGCAATAGCCCCCGGCAAAACAGGTAACAGTAGGAGAGTAAAGAGCAACTATGGCATATGCAGCGAGAATTACAGGTACCGGATCCGCCTTCCCCGAACGGGTGGTTACCAACGAGGATATCGTTACACAACTGGCCGGGTTCGGCGTTGAGACCACCGACCAGTGGATCCAGGAAAGAACCGGCATAAGAGAAAGACGGATCGCCGACGAGAATAATCCGGCCGAATACAATTCGGCCCTCGGCACAGCCGCTGCGCGCAAGGCGCTGGACATGGCAGGGAAAACGCCGGCGGATATTGATCAGATCATCTATGCTACCTGTACACCGGACACAAAACTTCCCTCCTCGGCCTGCTGGCTTCAGCAGGAGTTGGGAGCCGCCAATGCCTGGGCCACAGATATAAATGCGGCCTGTTCCGGGTTTGTCTACGGTGTGACAATCGCCGACCAGTTTATTCGATCGGGACAGACGAAAACGGCCCTCGTGGTCGGAGCTGAAGTGCTGACGTCCATCAACAACTGGGAGGATCGGAGCGTATGCATTCTATTCGGTGATGGTGCCGGGGCGGCAATCATTGAACAGGAGGACCCGGATTCTACCCACCGGATACTTTCGAGTCATTTGAAATCAGATGGCAGCCTCTGGGAAATCCTCCATGTTCCCGGGGGCGGATCGCGTATGGGAATGACGCCGCAGCGGCTGATCGAAAAGCTCCACCTGGTACAGATGAACGGGAAAGAAGTCTTCAAGGCCGCCGTAAGAACCCTTACAGACTTTGCAGCTCTCGCGCTTGAAGCAAACAGCATGTCCCTGGATGATCTGGATTGGTTCATACCCCATCAGGCCAATTACCGGATCATTGAGGCCGTTGCCAAGCGGCTGTCTCTGCCGGTGGAAAAGATCATCATAAACCTGGATCGCTTTGGCAATACGTCCAGCGCAACCGTCCCAACCGCGCTGGATGAAGCCGTTCGGGCCGGAAAGATCAAATCGGGGCACACGATTCTATTTGATGTGTTCGGGGCCGGTCTGACCTACGGCTCTCTCATGTTGCGCTGGTAGCCCAAACCCCGAAACTACAAACCGACCAAACATGTCCAGCTGGCGTCTTGGGCATGACAAGGAACGTCTATGAGTCTAAATATCATCGTTACCGTTAAGCAAGTACCGGATACCCACCATATTGCAGCCGATGCAATGAAACCGGACGGCACCGTGAATCGAAGCGCACTGCCGGCCATTGTAAATCCGGATGATCTGCACGCCCTGGAAGAAGCCCTTAAGATAAAGGAGCGTTTGGGTGCATCCGTAACGGCCATTACCATGGGACCGGACAATGCCATTGAAGTGCTGAGAGAATGTCTTTACCGGGGAGCAGATGATGTGATCCTGCTCTCGGATCGGCGTTTCGCCGGCTCCGATACCCTGGCGACATCCTATGTTCTGAAATGCGCCATCGATAAAATCGGCAGTTATGATCTGGTGATCTGTGGTCACCAGGCCATCGATGGGGATACAGCCCAGGTGGGACCTCAGCTGGCAGAAAAACTCGGTGTGAATCAACTGACCCATGTTTCGGAAGTGGTCGATGTCAGCAAAGAGAGCATCACCGTGAAACGATCCGTTGAAAACGGTCATGAGAGGGCTAAAAGCCGCCTTCCCGTGCTGCTCACCGTAACCTCAGAGGCCAATGTGCCACGGCCGCCCAGTGCCAAGCGGGCGCTGGCGTTTAAGCATCTGGACAGCAAAGCCTGTGACGGGCCCTATGAAAATGTCTATCTTGAACCGGACACCTGTATCGAAGTCGACCATATCAAAGAATGGGACGCTGATGCCATAGGCGCCGATGCCGAACGCTGCGGCATCTCCGGGTCCCCAACGCGGGTGAAGAAAATTGAAAACGTTGTTCTTGTCGCCGGTGACATCAAACAGGTCTCGAACGACGAAGCAGACATTTCCGAAATGATTCGGGAACTTGTTGACGCACATATTATTGCATAGCGCTATAGGAGTTTGGCAATGGGTAGAGCAAATCCTGTGATGGTTTTCATCGAATGCAGGGATCATCATATTGCAGAGGTGAGTATAGAATTGATCTGTGAGGCAGGCCGCCTGGCGGAGAAGATCGGTGCACCTGTCGAAGCGGTTGCATTGGGATACCAGATTCAAGACGACCTTGAAGTCCTCGGTCAGTATGGATGCCGGCGGGTGCATTATCTGGAAGATAAGCGCCTTGCCCATTTTACGTCGGTTCCCTTTGCCAGGGCGATGGTGAAGGTCATCAAGGAGATAGAACCGAGAATCGTTCTTTTTGGTGCAACCAAGATTGGCCGCGATGTGGCACCCCGCGTGGCGTCCACGCTAAAATGCGGCCTGACGGCAGACTGCACCGCTCTTGAGATTGGAGAGCACCGGACAAAAGACAAAGAATATACCGATATTCTTTTGCAGATTCGCCCGGCGTTTGGGGGCAATATTCTCGCAACGATCATCTCGCCGGACAGCACACCGAGCATGGCGACGGTCAGGGATGGGGTGATGAAACGGACAGATCCGGATCCCGCCCAAACCACAGAAATTGTAAAGACCGATCATGGCCTTTCCGACGAGGACTTTCTCACAGAGGTCCTTGAGGTGGTGGAAAAAGAGCGAGATGTTGATTTGAAAGCAGCCAAAATCATCGTCTCTGCCGGTATGGGGGCCTGCAACACGGAATCCCTTTCCCTGATCAAAGAACTCGCAACACTTCTTGGCGGAGAGGTCGGAGCCTCTCGTCCGGTGGTCGATTCCGGATTGCTCGGAAAAGACCACCAGGTGGGTCAGACCGGCGTGGCAGTGAACCCCAATCTTTATATTGCATGCGGTATCTCGGGGCAAATCCAGCATCGGGCCGGCATGTCCGGTGCCAAACGGATCGTGGCTATCAATGATAATCCGGCGGCACCGATTTTTGGCATTGCCCATTACGGCATTGTCGGCAATGTCATGGATATCCTCCCCAAACTGATAAAGACATTCAAAGCCAGAAACAGCGCCTAGGAGAACGACCGTGCCCAACTACTACCGAGACAATTCCGATCTTCTGTTCCACATGAAGACGATGGACATCAAACAGGTCGTGGAATTGAAGGAAGATGATTTCAAAGAACACGGCACCTATCCGGATGCCCCGAAAGATAGCGAAGATGCCAGAGACAACTACCATCGCGTGCTGGATATCGTTGGTGACATTGCAGGAGAGTTTGTCGCACCGCGAGCAGCCGATGTCGACAAGAATGGTGCAAAGCACATAAACGGCGAAGTGGTTTTCCCCAAACCGATCCTGGAATCTCTGGATCGGCTGAGAAAAGCCGATCTTATGGGGATGACGCTGCCGAGAAAATACGATGGTATCAATCTGCCCATGACGGTCTATATGGCAGCCATTGAAATGATATCCCGGGCAGATGCCTCGTTGATGCTGCTGTTTGGTCTGCAGGGCATCGGCGAAACGATTTCCAGATTCGGCAGCGAAGATCAGAAACAGCGGTATCTGCCCCGTTTCTGTGCCGGCGAGGTTATGGGCGCCATGGCCCTTACAGAGCCGGACGCCGGTTCCGATCTTCAAGCCGTATCTCTGCAGGCCGACCTGCGCCCCGATGGCAAATGGGTACTTAACGGGGTGAAACGGTTCATCACCAATGGATG
>JAZFSW010000662.1:0-2907 GCA_036446375.1 Desulfobacterales bacterium
AATCATGGCAAAAGATTCACCGGCCTGCGGCGCATCGGCTTCAAGCCGCTTCTCCAGATCCCGTTGCGTAATCACCCGATCATGGTCACCAAAGCCATATTCAACCGGACGGTATTCCTCGCCACCTGTGGCCAGAACAATTGCACCGTGGTCAAATTCGGCACCGTCTGTGAGCGTCGTTTCAAAGTTGCCCACATAGCCTACGGTCCCTTGAACCTGCACACCCATATGGGATGTAATCCGGGGATGTGCCGTGATCTGATCGATCTTTTCCCGGACAAAGGATTGGACATCGCTTCCCTCAAGGGTTCGATAGACACCGTTTGCCAAACCACCCAATGTATCGGTACGCTCAACGAGGTGCACGTCAAATCCCTGATCTGCAAGGGAAAGGGAGGCCACCATACCGGCCACCCCGCCACCAATAACCATCGCTATAGCGGTGACCCCGACCGAATCGGTATAGACCGGCTCAAGCAGTCTTGCCTTGGCAACGTTCATTCGGGTGATCTCGATGGCTTTCTTTGTCGCTACGTCCTTTTGCCCCATATGAACCCAGGAACACTGTTCCCGGATATCGGCCAATTCGAAAAGGTATTTATTCAGTCCTGCATCACGGATGGTCTCCTGAAATACCGGCTCGTGGGTCCGGGGCGTACAGGAGGCAACCACTACCCGGTTTAGCTTCTTTTCTTTCACCCATTCCTTGATCTGCTCCTGGCTGTCCTGGGCGCAGGCATACATCACGTCCGTGGCAAACTCAACATTGGGAAGGTCTCTGGCCACTTCGGCCACCTTCTCCACATCCACGCTCTGGGAGATGTTGATACCACAATGGCAGACAATCACCCCGATTCGCGCATCATCGTCAGCCACATCCGTTTCCGGGGGCAATTCCTTGACAACGACTTCGGTTCCCCGGGCTTCTCCCAAAAGCGACATGGCACTTCCCGCCACAGCACTGCCCTGTATCACGGTTTCAGGAATGTCTTTCGGTCCTTGATAGATGCCGGTCACAAACACACCGGGCCGGGTGGTTTCCACCGGTTGAAACGGCGTGGTCCTGGCAAACCGGTGAATATTGGGTTCAATACCGAAGGTGTCTGCAAATTCAAGGGCGTCGGAATGGGGCTCAAGACCAATGGAAAGAACGACCATGTCAAAGGTCTCATCGATGAGTATGCCGTCTTCAGCAGCATAGCGCAAAATGAGGTTCCCCGTACCGGCTTCTTCCCGAACCGCCGATATCATGGCGCGCTGGTATCGCACACCGACCTCGTTCTTGGCCCGGTCCACGTACTTATCGAAATCTTTGCCAAAAGCGCGCATCTCCATATAAAAAATCGTGGGCTCAATATTTCCATCGTGTTCTTTGGCAATGACCGCTTGCTTGGTAGCATACATGCAGCATACGGAGGAGCACCAGGGATTGGCGTTGTGGCCATCTCTGGACCCCACGCATTGGATCCAGGCAACCTTCTTCGGATGGGCGCCATCCCCCGGGCGTTGGACAACACCGGCATAGGGCCCAGAGGCAGAGAGAATTCGCTCAAATTGCATGGAAGAGATAACGTTTGGCCAACGGCCAAATCCCAACTCCTGTCGAATTTCCGGGTTGTATCGATCCGTACCGGGGGAGAGAATAATGGCGCCCGCCGGAACGGAGATGATCTCTTCCTGCTGCTCATGGGTTTCCAGCGTCACCGCGCCGGCTTCACATGCCTTAACGCACTCAAAGCATTCGCAACAGACACCGCAATCCAGGCAGCGAGCGGCCTCTTTTTGAGCGGACGCTTCATCCGTGGATAGACTCACTTCTTCAAACCCATGAATCCTTTCCGCTACGGGCATGGACGCGACAGTCATTCGTTTCTCTGCAGTCACATCATCGGGGATTTCTTTCCAGTTATCTCCCGTGGCAGGCGTTTCCTGCTCCCCGGTGGGCAGTTGTTCGCCCTGCAGATACTTGCCGATATACTTGGCAGCCCTTTTCCCGGCTTCAACGGCCTCAATGACCGTTGCCGGTCCGGTGATCGCATCCCCCCCGGCAAAGATACCGGGCACATTGGTCTGGAGGGTTTCTGAATTGACCACCAGACGGTTCCGTGACGATATCTCCAGGTCAGGATCTTCACCGCAAAATCCAAGGTCCGGTTCCTGTCCGATCGCCGGAATCATATGGTCGGTCTCGATCGAAAACTCGGATCCATCGATGGGTACCGGCCTTCGCCGGCCGGATGCATCCGGTTCTCCCAGTCGATTCCGGATGCAGTTAACCCCGGTAACTTTCCCGTTTTCGTGGGTGATCTCCAAAGGGGCCACCAGAAAGTGGATCTTTACGCCTTCATGTTCGGCTTCCTCTACTTCCTCAGGTTCGGCAAGCATTTCCGCACGGGAACGACGATAAATGATGTGGGCCTCGGTGGCACCCAGGCGAAGTGCCACCCGAGCAGCATCCAGAGCGGAATGACCACCACCGACAACGACCGCTTTTCCCTCCAGCGCTGTTAGATTCCCCAGATGCACCTCCTGCAAGAAAGTGGTGACATCGGAAACCCCATCGGGGGCTTCCTCACCGGGAATGCCAAGCTTTAAGCTCCGCCAGGCGCCAATCGCAAGAAAGGTCGCGCCGGCCCCGTTGCTTTGAAGTTCCTCCAAGGTTACGTCCTTGCCCAGAGCCGTATCGGTATGAATCTTAACGCCGAAGCGTTTGATATTGTCAATTTCGGCATCCAGTAAGGATCGGGGAAGCCTGTGCTCCGGTATACCGTAACGCATCATTCCGCCTGTTTCCGGCATCGATTCATAAACATCGACCGGGTAGCCCTCGAGAGAAAGATAATACGCAGCAGACAGTCCGGCCGGACCGGAACCGATAATGGCCACTTTCTCATCTCGCGGTGTTAT
>JAZFSW010000663.1:0-4735 GCA_036446375.1 Desulfobacterales bacterium
AACGATCGAAAACTCCAAGAAATCTGTAATTCCCCCCGGACGCATAGCAACACGAGTGCGCTTGGTTTCAGGTGTCAGGTGTCAGTAAGGGCCTCTAAAGAGCTGTCCTGACACCTGAACACTGAACACTGAAACCTGAAACCTGTTTCTTAGATGTGATTTCATACGAGGCCATCACCATCAATGCTGATGGGCTGCAATTCCAAACACGATTCAGGAGGATGCATGACAACGAAGAACGATTACAAAGAGGACATTGAACGACCGATTGCTGTTTTCCAGACGAATCAGGGCGATTTCGAAGCAGAAATTTACGCTAAGGAATGCCCGGAGACCGCCTGGAACTTTATAAATCTTGCCGAAGGACGCCAGGATACAGGTAAAGAGGGAAACTTTTATGATAACCTGATATTTCACCGGATTATCAGCGGGTTCATGATTCAGGGGGGATGCCCATCAGGAGCGGGAACCGGCGATCCGGGATATCGGTTTGATGACGAGTTTGATCCCTCATTAAGACATGAAAGCGAAGGCATCCTGTCGATGGCCAATTCAGGACCTGGTACCAACGGAAGCCAGTTCTTTATCACCCTCGGCCCCACGCCGCATCTGGATGATCGACATGCCGTATTCGGCAAGGTCATTGAGGGCATGGCGGTCATAGAGCAGATTGGTGCCGTGGCAACAGATGCCGGGGACAAACCGATCGAACCGGTAGTGTTAAACAGTGTAACCATACGACGGTGATACCGGGCAGTAGCGGTACCTGCTGTCAGGGGTTAGTTTTCAGAGTTCAGGTGTCAGCACGACCGTGGATGTCCTGCGATCATGAATCCCCACGTGCAAGCCAGAAGGCTTATTCTTGATTAATCGGATCGATTCTCAAATCAGAGGCTTGGCCGACACCTGACGCCTGCTTTTCCATGGACCGGATTGAAAGGATTGAAAGGTATGGGAGAACTAGCCATTTTTAACTACGGGGGTTCGGAAACAATCACCTGGGATCCGGGAACCGATAGTGAGGTCAGAACGGCAAGAACCCGGTTTGATGAGATGGTTGAAAAGGGATTTTCCGCCATAGAGGTCAATCCGGACGAGGGAGCGGGGAATAGCATCGACCACTTCGATCCAGCGGCGACACGGATTCTCATGTTTCCATTTCTGGCAGGGGGATAGCATCGGTACCATCCAGGGATCTCTCGACCACCGTTTGCTTCATGGGCTGGTCTGTGAATGGAAAGCGGCCCTGTGGGTGTTGCGCCCGGAACACCGGGACCTGATGCGACAACCACTGTTCAGCCTGAAAGATATGAAGCGCCAGTTAGGCTACTGGTCCGGTGACAAGCAGGAAATTTGCCTGAACCGGAATCTTGTTGAAAACCATCCATGGGGTACCGTGCGTGAGATACTGCTCCATGAAATGGCCCACCAATTGGCAGAGCAGGTTCTTGGCCTTCCAGACCACGGGTCGCCCCACGGCCCCCACTTCCAGGAAGCGTGTCATCTACTTCGCGCAGACCCCAGGGCCTCCAGCCGACTCGACCCTGAGAACCAGCAGGCGGACATTGAAAAAACCCATCCGGAAGTTAAGATCGTTCGACAGATCAAGAAGCTCATGGCCCTGGCAGAAAGCCAAAACCGCAACGAGGCGGAAGCGGCAATGGCAAAGGCCCATGAACTCATCGCCAAATACAACATCGATATTGTCTCCCATGCCAAGGACCGGGATTACATCAGCCTGTTTGTCGGCAAGCCGGCGCTGCGCCATCGCCGGGAGGTCTACCATCTTGCCAGCCTTCTGCTGGATTTTTATTTTATTGAGGGTATCTGGGTGTCGGCATATGTTCTGGAAAAGAGCAAAATGGGTAGGGTGCTGGAGATCAGCGGCACACCTCATAATGTAGACATTGCCGGTTATATACATGATTTTGTGCAGAACTACAGCGATGCCCAGTGGAAGGTGTATAACAAGGACAAAGGGCTGAACCGGTATCGAAAGACGGATTTTGCGATCGGCATCATTGCGGGGTTTCGTTCAAAATTGGAGTCCCGATACGCAACAGGAAAGAAAGCAAGGGAGCAATTTGCCCTCATTAAAGCAGGCGATCCCATTTTGAAGACATACATCTCCCATAGATACCCCCATACCAGTAAGGTTAGCCCATCCGGTGCCCTGCAGGACAAGCGGGTTATTGAAGACGGCATACAGGTGGGTGAGAAGATGATAATCTCAAAGGGGATCACAACCAAGGGCGGATTCGAAAACCGCCTGATAGAACACAAATAGCAGCTGGCCCATCCGATGATTATGCGATGCGTCATTTCGGGGCTCTTCGACCGTAGGCGCGCTCTTGGGAAGCGTTAGAAACAGTGCATCGGCACACGACCCCTCCGGGTCATTTCCTTCCCTGAAAGATAGCATTTGCCATGTCGACATCTTCCCGGCGGGTAATCTTGGTATTGAATCTGTCGCCGGGAATGATCTTAATCTTTCTCCCGAGCTGTTCAACAAGCGATGCGTCATCCGTGGCGATATATCCCCTGTGTTTTGCCTGGATGTGGGCTTCCATGATCAGGTCATACCGGAAAGCCTGGGGTGTCTGAGCAAGCCAGATCGCATCTCTTTCCAGTGTGGCTTCGATCGTACCTGAACCGCTGACCTGCTTTACGGTATCGTGAACGGGAAGGCCGAGGATACAAGCACCTGCATCCCTTGCGCCGGTGATACAGTCGGTTATCTGAACAACTGTCACAAAGGGACGAACCCCGTCATGGATCGCAACGATGTCCACCGGGTCGGCAGCTGCCAGCTCACCGATCGCTGCCAGTCCATTGTAGACCGAGTCCTGGCGTTGTTTGCCCCCGGAAACAAGATCGACAGACTTTGTCAACCCGGGATCAGAGGCAATCATTTTCCGGCAATAATCTGCGTCGTCTTCCGGAACAACGAGAAAGATTCTGTCAATAAGCGGGCATCCATCAAAGACATCAAGGGTATGCGCAAGTATCGGACGTCCGGAAATCTCAAGGTACTGCTTCCGAACCTTGCTGTTCATTCTCATGCCTTTTCCGGCCGCGACGATAAGTGCTACGTTCATATGTGTAGGACGGTCTCACATGCAATCGAATTTATCGGAGGTATCTCAATTCATCCGGCAGGGCAATATCCTTGCCTATAATATCTTCACCGTAGTTCACGCTGGAAAGAATATCTATGTCTGCAAGCGCTCGCACATCACCTTCAAAGGTAACGCGAGTCAGGTTTTCTTTCTGAATTTTCCCCCCTGCCCATTGCAGATCCAGTACACTGCTTGCATCGAATCGGTCTTCTCCGATACACAGTTCAACCTGGCCGCCAAAATGCTGCACGATTCTTGCTACGAGAAGGCAGGGCCTGCTGTGAAACCCAAGTTTTACTGGAACGCCCACTTGAACCGATGAGCGTTCGATATTCTCATTGAGAATCTCCCGGGCAACATCCCTGGCCGTAGTCAGAAACTGGGAGGCGAAGAAGAGACCATAGTTGATCGTTCGATCTAGCAGGACATCCGGGTCGATGAGTTTCAGCAAGCGGTTCTGGATCCGTTTATAGGTGCTCTTGTATCCGGCCTGGTAAAGATGCCGCTCATAGAAATGCAGCAATCTGCCGGTCCCCTGAAGCAAGTGCAGCAAGACGGAAAACAGTCCCCGAAGCTCTTTGAGTTTTCTGTTTCCAAACCGGTATCCACCGTGGATGACGTATGTGTCAAACGTGGATTGAAGGTTATGAAGCTGCATTTCAACCTGCCGAACCACCGCCTCGTTAATCCGTTCCGGTACGATGGCCCGGATCTCCTTCCGATCATAGGATTTATAGAATTCGATCGGTGAGAAATTCTTGTATATGTTCAGCAATTCGCTGGCAATCTTAACGATATGCTCTTTATGCTGACGCGGATCCTGATCGTCAATGTCATAATCGAGCAATTGCGCGGTCTTGACACTGGGAAAATCCACCTGCTTAATACTGTCAGGGGGAACGGGGATTTTCAGCCGGTGTGCTTCTTTGAGAATCACCGGTGCAATGTTAATCAGACTCTGATTCAGAAAATCCCGGGTTACCTCCCCCTCCAATTTAAAATCATCGGTATCGCGAAGGTCGTAGAGGGGAAGCCGGTTTGAAATATGTTTCTGAGAATAACTACACGCACTCAGATGGCGAATTGCAGCAGCCAGCTCCCTGTAGAAATACCAGTTTTTGTTGTTCTTTGCGCCGTGAAAATCGAGAAAGTCCTCAAGCAGTTGGGAGGAGTAGGAAAGCTTCAGGTAGAGCTTCTTGGTAAATCCCGGCCAGGTGATATCATGGCTTGCCAGGTGATTGCAGAATATCAAATAGTCATAAGAGAAGATTCGCACTTTTTCGTCAAAGGGCAGATCATCCCTGTTTTCTTTTCCCGCCATGACCGTATGTCCCCAAGACCCCAGAAGTAGTAGACTACGAGACCTTTGAATTTCTCCTCACAGCAATCTTGCTGAATTGTAATATCAGTAGGTTACAATTCCAGTTCTTTCAAAATGGGCTGTTTTTCAAAGGTCTCACCACAAAACGGCCGGAGCAGTCCATAAGCCGAATCCTGTAACCCGGAAAGGTTTCCCTTGAACCGGGCAACGATCATTCATCTGAAGATGTCGGTTGCCCGACATCTTTCGCGACCTACCCGGGAGCTCGGACGGGCCATCCTCAAACACTCCCCTA
>JAZFSW010000664.1:0-4247 GCA_036446375.1 Desulfobacterales bacterium
GATGTTCCCTCGGTGTCTTCATGTGGTATCCGTGCAGTTCGGAACCGCATATACCCGCCGCTTTCACTGCTATCAGAACCTGACCCTCACCGGGTTCTGGATCGGGAACGATCTCAACGGTAATGTTCTTTCCGCCATGGAATCGTCCTGCTTTCATTTCGTTTCTCCTCTATCTGTGGACCTATAGTGTGAGCCCTTCCTGTGCAGCAACTTTGCGGATATGCGTGGCGGCCTGATCGTAGGCTTCTTCGCTGGGCAGATGTTCCATCATATAGGGAACGTCATGAGGCAACTTATGAAGCTCACGGATGTTGGCAGCGATATCCAGGTTGCCCGTACCCACGAGGACCTCTTTGAGGATAACGCTGATAGCCGGCTCCCGCATCTTAATGTCTTTTGCATGGGCCGATACGATGCGATCCCCAAAGAGCTTCACGCATTCTCGCATGATATCGCCGCTGGTCCAGTAGGCCCGGGGGCAGTTGACGAGATTGACCAGATCCAGGTGGACGCCAAATTGCTTCCGGTCAACGGCCTTGAGTAACTTGGCGATCATTTCCGGAGAGTCCACGACATTGAAGGGAAAGATCTCGTAGGCAAAGAATGCCGTCTTCGGTTTCACGGCGTCGATCATGTTTCGGGCAATTTCCACGGTTTCATCAAAGGCATCCTCGGAAAAATTCTCCGCCGCGTGGATCGAATTGCCGTTCCCGTGGCAATAGGAGCCGAGAATATTCACTGCGCATCGAGCCCCGAGTTCTTCGGCCAGGGCCAGGGCATTGACCATCGCTTTACGCGTCTTTTTCCTCTCTTCCGGTTCGGTATCGAGAAGATTCTCCCAGTATCCGACTTCGGCGATCATGACGTCTTCGTCCGCGAAGGCCTTTCGGATCTCCCTGATTCCCTGTGCATCGTCCAGTTTCACCCGGGGAGCATAGGCCGCCCTGTATCCTTTTGCGCTATGCGCTTTTGCCAATGCAACCGGATCATCTGCAGAGGCACCATGACTCTCACCGGCACCTGCAGCCTTTGACGTTCTCATAAACACCGGTCCACCCAATCGTATCATTTCCTAGCCTCCCTATGTCTGTTCGAAACCACTGCAACCTATCACGCTTCATTCATCGAGAAACAACTCAACCACGGGAACGGCCACATCCGGCTTTACGACCGGCAGTTCGAGCCGGATCGCCTCTCCGCTTGTCCCGCTAGCCCGGAATTGGATCTCACTGGCGTCGTTGAGCAGCTGTGCATACGTGACCCTTCCGGCAAGATTCGGAAGACGTATGTGTCCAAAAGGCCACGTAAACAGATGCAGGTAAAGCCGTTTCGTATCCGGGTTATACGTGTACCGGCAATCGTCAGGAGCCGGGAATTCGCTTGGGGTAAAGGTACACCCGTATATCGATCGACTGTGTCGCTTCATCCACTCACCCATCCCCTGAAGTCTTTCCAGCGCACGATGATCGAACTCGCCACGAGCGGTGGGACCCACGTTCAGTAACAGGTTTCCCCCCCTGCTGACGTGGTTAATCAGCATCTGCACGAGCATCTCGTTGCTCTTCCAGCTTGCCTCGTCCCGGTAATAACCCCACGATCCGGAAAAAGTCTGGCATCCCTCCCAGACGATCGGTTCCCCGTCTTTGTCTGTCAGACCTCGGGAGGGCGTGTATTGCTCCGGTGTCTGGAAATCGCTTTCTTCGGGAAGATCCATCCGGTTGTTCAGCAAAATGCCCGGCTGGAGTTTCCGAACCATTTTCACCAGCTTCTCGGACTGCCAGTCATCCTGCCCTTTCCCCCCTTCACCGGGATATGAAAAGTCGGTCCAGAGGATATCGATCTTGCCGAATTCAGTCATCAGTTCTTTGACTTGGTTATGTAGATAACGCGCATACTTCTTGATATCCCTATCCTTCTCCTTCTCTTTGAAGGCCTCATCACCGCGTTGGGGATGAATTCTGTCGACAGGGAACTGCGGATGATGCCAGTCGATCAGGGAATAATAGAAACCTATCCGAAGACCTTCGTCCCGAAAAGCATTTACCATCGGCTTGAGCAGGTCTTTACCGTACGGCGTTCGGGTCGCTTTGTAGGTTGTGTGTTTTGAGTCCCACAGACAAAACCCCTCATGGTGCTTGGATGTTATGACGAAGTACTTCATCCCGGCATCTCTAGCAGCTCTGGCCCATGCCTTGGGATCATACAGATCCGGGTTAAAGTGATCGAAGTATTCCTGATAGTCCTCATCGGTTATTCGTTCGCGCTGTTTTACCCACTCATGGCGCGCTGCCCCGGCATACAACCCCCAATGAATAAACATGCCGAACCGGTCATGAACAAACCATGAAGTGTCGCCTTTTGCCGCTTTCTTCTGAGCTGTTTTCTGCTGTGCCATCGAATCCCCCTCGTCAACAGGATGCTGATTGCGTGGTTATACCGCTCCTCTCCGCGTTGTCGGGTTACCGTTTCTCTCATTCCTCCAGCGTAATCATCACCTTCATGATATCGCCTTGGGCTGCCACGATCGTTTCATAGGCTCTCAGGTACTCTGCAAAGGGGAAGTGATGTGTGATCATCTCATCCAGACTCAGTTTGCCCCGTGCGAGTAGTTCAATCGCTCCCTCATAATCGGATTTCTGATACATCAGAGTGCCGACAAGCCTGAGCTCACGGTCCTGAACCAGACCGATATCCACCTGGGGTTTGTCACCGAATACACCCACGATGACGATGGTTGTGCCTTTGCGCGCATTCTCCACGGCCTGATCAATGGTGGTTTGTGCCCCCACGCACTCCAGGATCAGGTCGGAACGGTCCGGTCCGAAGTCCCGGGTGATGGCAGCACCCAGATCTTCCTTGCTCGTATTGATAGCATATTCGATACCACAGGCCCGTGCCTTTTCCAGCTTGTAGTCACTGATATCGGTGATCATGACGCTGCTCGCCCCCGATGCCCCGGCTACCTGAGCGACCAGATTACCGATGGGGCCGGCGCCGAGCACCAGCACATTCTTCCCCCGGATATCTTCTCCCCGGGAAAGGGCGTGAACAGCTACCGCTACCGGCTCAATCATCGCCCCATGGTCCAGAGAAATATCTGCGGGCAGCTTCAGAATGAATGCTTCATCCAGCACAAAATGCTCCTGAGCCACACCACCGGTCTGGAATCCCATTACCGCAAGGGTTTCGCAGATGTGATACATGCCGTGTTTGCAGGGATAGCATTCACCGCAGGTAACCTGGGGCATAAACGTGACCTTATCTCCCGGCGCAAGGTTCTGGACGTTTGCCCCCACTTCCACGACGATTCCGGATGCCTCATGCCCCTGGACAACGGGATAACTCGTGTAGGGATGCAACCCATGGTAAACATGAATATCCGACCCGCAGACGCCGATTCGCTTGGTCTGAACGAGTACCTGATTATCTGCAGGTACCGGTTTGTCCACATCCCTGAATTCGATCTTACCGGGTTCGACCATTACGGCTTGGCGCATTGTGGTGACTCCTTCTTAAGCTTCTTTGGTAGCGATAGTGGACTTCGGGTAATGCTACGGCTTGACTGTAAGACACCTCAGCCTGGTAGCGGCGATTCGTTCTCCGGTTGCGTCCCGCTTCAGCGGGACTTTCGTGGGTGGGTTGCGGCCAAGAACGCCGTAATCGCGCGATCATCTGACATAACCACGCTATGGCGTGACGCAACCGACAGACGACGAACGTAACGAGCCGCTCAACCGCAACCGTTTACCGGAAGCCCCGTATGGATGTTAACGCCATATATGGATTGAACTTCCGGGCCTGGTTGAAATGAACTTAAATACCCAAGCACCTAGAACGGACTCTTCCGCGTTATCTTGAATACGAAAGCATTCTCACAAGGCTTCTCCTCCGGCACATCTATTTCCAGACCGTCCTGGGTCATAGACCAGGTCAGCTCTTCGTCGATGCCAAGAAGTTTCACAGATTCGATCTCCCCGGGATAGAGTTTTTTCATCGATTTGATTGTGGCCTTCTTCTCCGGCCAACCGAGGCAAGTGGCATACAACAGGTTGTCTCGGCAGGTGAACCGGATATCCTGGGGCGTATACTCAACCTCGTGGCGTTCGCTGAACATGCCGGCCGATTCCATCTTTGTCGGTCCTTCCCCATAGGAGACCCAGGGCATCGTTTCAAAGACCGCTTCACCATTGAGCTTTAGCCATTGCCCCATACCGGCAAGGCATTCTTTGGCGCCATCGGGGATTGAA
>JAZFSW010000665.1:0-2388 GCA_036446375.1 Desulfobacterales bacterium
GCACATCTAATCCTGCATTTGCCATTTCGGCCAGAGATCGGCCTTTCCCGCCAACCACTTCCAGGGCGGCGTCCTTCGTGTCCAGGGGCAACACATGTTGTTCGGTCATCTGAATACTCCTTGTCTATATTGAAATTGTGAGCGGCTTTGCCGCTGCTAGCCTCGATCTTGAGTCTGTCGAAGGGCGGCGAAAGACAGCCATATTGTCTTCAAAACTCAGACTTCTTTCGGGTCCATCACATAGAACGAATGAACGGGGAGGATACTGTCCTCTGCACTCGCGACTACCGGAAATAGTAACCATATGGATCAGGAGTGTCAACGTAGCTGGAATCGGAGTTTACCCATGGGGAGAGCCAGGAGGCAGAGATCAGTGGACAGAGAACGGCAGGTATAAGGTGGTGTGGAATATTGGGGGATTCTCTCTTTGCATAGGGCTTCCCACGTCGTTCAAACGATGCAGAATTGCTGAAAGTCCTACCAACACGTATAGCCGCCATCCATTATCAATATACTCCCCGTGAAGTAACTGGATGCTTCAGAGGCCAGGAAAAGGGCTGCTCCCTTGATCTCATGGGGTTCTCCCGCCCGGCCCATGGGGATCATAGCGAGCCACTCCTGGCCGACCGGACTTTCCAGGCCACCGGTTGTCAGTGCGGTCTTGATATATCCCGGTGCAATGGCATTCACCCGGATATTGAATCTCGTCCATTCGACGGCCAAACTCTTGGTGAGATGGGAGATAGCTGCCTTTGCTGTGTTATAGTGCGCCTGCCCCTGGGGGCGATTGGCAATAACAGCGCTCATCGAGGATATATTGACGATGCGCCCCTTCATCACTTTTGACATTTCACGCGCGACCTTCTGGCAGCAGAGGAAAGTTCCTTTCACATGGATATCCATCATGCTGTCCCAGTCCTCTTCGGACATATTCAGTGCCCAGACCGCCTGACCGATACCGGCATTGTTGATCAGGATATCAATTTTCCCGAACCGGTCCATGGCCGCCTTCACCATGCCCTCAACATCTGCGGCGTTGCTTACGTCCACCTTCACGGCCATTGCGTCCCTGCCCATGGCCCGTATCTCTTCAGCGACCTTTTCTGCTACCTCCACGCGCCGTTGCGCCACAAGCACGTCTGCGCCGGCTTCTGCCAGCGCCAGTGCCATTTCCTTCCCCAGCCCCTGGCCGCCACCGGTGACAATGGCCTTTTCTCCCTTCAGGTCAAACATGGGAAGTACATTCATGGTCTCTTCTCCCTTACGTTGTTCCCAACAGCTCTTAGCACCTTGTCCGGAGTGATGGGAAAGTCATCGATCCATTTTCCAATGGCGTTAAACACCGCCGGTCCAAGCAGGGCCGGGATCACTGTTGCTACATCTTCCCCTACACCCACCGTTCCGTAGGGACCGTGTCCCAGGCCGGTCTCGACAATGTGGGTATCTACCGGGCCCAGATCAAGCATGGTGGCGTATTTGTAATTCAGCAGATCGCGATTGAGCAATACACCGGTGGCCGGATCCCATATCATCTCCTCCATCGTGCTCCGGCCGACCCCCATATAGGAGCCGCCGTACATCTGGCCTTCCACTGTCTCCGGGGAGATGGCTTTCCCCACATCGTTGACATTGACGATTCGGGTGACATCCACCTGACCGGTTTCCAGGTCCACCTCGACTTCCAGGAAGTGCGCCTGGCGGCAAAGCCGAGGTCGGCCGGTCGCGATGCCTTGTCCGAAGTTCCCCTGATTGTGCCAGGCCCATCCCATAATCGGCGGGTCCGTGGCGACAGAAACTGCATTGTAACCGGCCATGGAAAGTCTGGCTATCTCTCGGATGGTTCTAACGTTTTCAGGATTTGACTTTTCGAAGACCTTTCCGTCCCGTATGTCGAGTAAATCGATATCGAAAATCCCGAATTTCTCCGATGCCAGATCGAGAAGCATCTTCTTTGCTTTCCTTGCCGCCTTTCTCACGATAAACCCATTGGTAATCAGATTGCAGGATCCGTCCGGTGTCATCAGGGCAAAGCCCTGGTCCGTATCAAACGGCTTAACATTCACATCCTCATACCGGACACCCAGCTCATCGGCGACGATCTGTTTGTAGGCGGTCCAGGGATTGACACCGATATCTGCATGATTGGATACGATGCTGACCGTGCCGTCGGCTTCCACTTGAACCGCCGCAGATCCTGCCCCCCTTACATCGTCCCACTCGTGGGTCCAAGTGAAAGCGATACCGTGCATCTTGCCGCTGGCAAGTTTCCTGGCGCCGGGCAAATGCCATTTTTCATCCCAGCCGGCTGCTTTCTTTCCCACTTCCAGACACGCCGACAGGCTGTCCGTTTCCGGGAACCCGTTCTCCTTTTTGTAGTTGGCAAGATAG
>JAZFSW010000666.1:0-2521 GCA_036446375.1 Desulfobacterales bacterium
GATGAACTCATTGAAAAACTCGATCACCTTCGCAGCGGCATGGATGAGGCCGGTGAGAAGACACGGACCGATGCTTCTGAAAGACCCATGGGAGAGCAACCGGGCAAAGGACCGACCAAAGAAGAGGCTCCGGTAGGGGTATCGGGTGATGCTGCTGTCGCTGCTCCCCCCCCTGAGGCAACGACCCCATCCCCCGTTCCCGACGGTGAAAGTGATACCGGCGCGGTGTGGGATCAACTGCTGAGTGCTGTTTCGGAAAAGCATCCCTCCCTGGCGGCCAATCTTTCCCGGTGCCATATCCGTGATCTTACCGGTCAGCATATGGTACTCCAGGTCAAGGGCACCGGTTTTACCGTGAATATGCTTCGACGGAATAAGAACCTGGCGATTTTGAAAAAACTGTATCGCGACCTGTTCGGACGCGATATTGACATTCGTATTGAGGCAGATGCGGACCAGCAAAAGGATAATGCGAAAAACAGCAGCGACGAGAGCCGCCTGAAAAAGGAGGCCCTTCGTAACCCCAGAGTCGCAGATGCGATTGAGATCTTCAATGGCAAGGTGATTGACGTTAAACTTTTGTAAGGGGCTAACCCCGGTTTTTTTTGAACATCTGGCATTTCGAGCGTAATCGGATGCAGCGTTTTTGCAGACACCGGTGATGCTAGAGAGCCAAACAGATACGCAGGAGGCAGCTTATGAAGGGAATGGGAAATATGCTGAAGCAGGCACAGAAGCTTCAGTCCAAAATGCTTAAGATGCAGGAAGAGATGGCAGACAAAACCGTTGAGGCGGCCGCCGGCGGGGGAATGGTAAAGGTGGTTGCCAATGGCAGGCAACAGATTCTTTCGATTCATATCGAAAAGGAAGTGGTTGATCCGGATGACGTGGAGATGCTGCAGGATCTTATCATCGCGGCAGCCAATGATGCACTGGCAAGATCCCAGGAAATGGTGTCCGAAGAGATGAGTAAGCTGACCGGTGGATTGAATGTACCCGGGTTGATGTAAGATGGGTTCTGATCGGATGGTGCAGATCAAAACGGACCAGTAAAGGGAGTGGTGACCCCCACGATGAGCATGGAATATTATCCGACCTCGATTTTGAATCTGATTCAACAGATATCCAGACTACCGGGGATAGGGAAAAATACGGCTGAACGCCTGGCATTGCATATTTTGCATGCACCGCGACATCAAGCAGAATCTCTTGCCCAGAGCCTGTTGGCTGTCAAGGAAAAGACCCGGTTATGTTCCATGTGTTTTTCGCTGAGCGATAGCGATATCTGCAGGATCTGCAATAATACGGCAAGAGACGATACGGTGCTGTGTGTTGTCGAACAGCCCGCCGATATGGTGGCGATTGAAAAATCCGGTGCTTTCACCGGCCTGTATCTTATCTTGCAGGGCGCCTTGTCCCCGATCGATGGTGTGGGACCGGATGATATCAAAATCCGGGAGCTGTTGGATAGAATCGGTTCCGGCAAGGTGAAAGAAGTGGTGTTGGCTACAGGAACGAATCTGGAAGGTGAGACAACGGCCTCCTTTATCAGAAAACGATTGGAATCCTACCCGGTCAATGTTACCCGTATTGCGTCCGGTGTACCCGTGGGCGGGGATCTAAAATATGTAGATCAACTTACCCTGAAAAAAGCCATGGAGACACGGCGTGTCTTTTGAGAATACCACACCCTTTTGCCAACACCGGTGGTCATGATGATTGGTGTATTTGATTCCGGCATCGGGGGGCTCACCGTGGTCCGGGAGTTAACGCGTCAATTGCCCGGGTATGATTTCGTCTATTTTGGTGATACGGCCCGGACCCCCTATGGGACCAAAAGCCCGGAGACCGTTATCGAGTATGCGCTTCAGGATACGGCTTTTCTGGTAGAAAAGGGCGCAAGACTTGTGGTCATGGCATGCAACACCGCCTCGAGTGTTGCCACGGATCATCTGCGCAAACAATTTGATGTTCCGATTTTCGATGTGATTACGCCCGCAGTTCAACGGGCGGCAACGGAATCAAAGACGGGAAGGATAGGGGTGATCGGCACCCGGGCAACGGTCAATAGTGACATTTACCCGAGAAAGATTGGGGAAATTGATCCTCGGATAAAGGTATATTCGGCCCCCTGTCCCCTTCTCGTTCCGCTGGTAGAAGAGGGCTGGATGAAGAAGCCTGAAACCACAATGATTGTCAAGAAATACCTCCACCCCTTGAAGGTCAAGCAGATCGACACCCTCATTCTTGGATGCACCCATTACCCGCTGTTGGCGGAAATCATCCAGAGGAAGATCGGAAAGCATGTCCGTATCATTGATTCGTCCATCGGCGTTGTCCGATCGGTGAAAGATTTTCTGAAAGACAATCCGGCGATTGACAGCCAGATGAGCAGAGACGGTGAAAGCCACCTTTTTGTGTCTGATGTTACCGCCCAGTTTGATCGTATTGCCCGGACCACTCTCAAAAGAAACCGAACCCTTGAGAATGTAAAGTTGATGGCGTCGTAAAAAGTCTCCAT
>JAZFSW010000667.1:0-3959 GCA_036446375.1 Desulfobacterales bacterium
CATGGCCGGAGGACATCTTCCCGTGAATTTGCCTGCCCTGATGCGGAATGCACTGAGTATCGCACCCGATAGACCTGCAGGCCTTCGCGTGTTGTGGGGGATCGATACCAATACCCGGGAACTTACCCTCAAGGATGAGCACCCCCGGGCGGTCGGCTCCCTCTCATCGAATATCGCCGGCCCTTTTACAGCCGGTAGCTGGCAGACCATCGAGATAACCTATACCGTCGGAAAGATGTCCGTGGAACCGGGAGGCGGGATTTTGATCGGTCGTCATTTTATGTCCACCCACGGTCGCCTGCAACGAGACAATCCAAAGGGGGATAACTACCTCACCGTCCGATCCTCAAATCCCAAGGCTAGGTTCGCAGACGCGAAGGCCCCCATGTCCGGGATGCACGGTAACTTTCGAGGGGCACAGCAAATGATGGTGTTTCGCCTTGAAAAGGTGCCTCTCACAGAAGGGGAAACGATTACCCTCACGTACGGCGATACGTCCGGCGGCGGCCGGGGGTTTTTCATGCAGACCTTTAGCAACGATGCCTTTCCGCTCCCCCTGTATATCGATCTGAAGGGCAAGGGCCTTTTTCTAAGCCTGCCAATCCAGACATACCGGGTCGTCGGTACGAACGCCACCGCCGTGCATGGTTTTGCCCCGTCCATTGTAAAAGTGGGGGAGACATTCGACATCTCAGTACGCAGTGAGGATCGTTACTACAACCGGGCCACAGGGAAAATTCCCGCTTATGACGTTACCGTCAACGGCGCACCCTATGAACCGTCTGCCATCATGCCCGCCGGGACCGCAGGTATCAGCCACCTTACCGATGTCCGTTTCGACACCCCGGGCATCTACCGCTTCAGTTTTCAGTCCGGCGATGGTCAGATCCGGGGAAAGAGCAATCCCATATGGGTGAAAGAGAATCCGGATCGTCGCATTTACTGGGGGGAGACCCACGGTCACTCCGGATTTGCCGAAGGCCAGGGAACACCCGACGGCTATTTTCAGTTCGGTCGAGACGATGCGCGTCTCGATTTCCTGACGCTGTCTGAACACGATATCTGGTTGGACGATTACGAATGGCAGGTTCTAAAGGACGCCGTGGGCAAATACAATGTCGAGAATCAATTCATCGTCATTGCCGGATATGAGTGGACGGTAAAGCGACAGTTTGGCGGCCATCACAATGTGTTCTTCCGCCATCCTGAAAACCGGAAACGGGTGTCCTCTCACAGGGCACCGTTTCTTACTGAATTGTACCGGAAGCTCTATATGGAAAATGATCCGGAAGATGTTCTCATCATTCCCCACGCCCACCAGGCCGGTGATTGGCGCATCAACGATCCGGGTATGGAGAGACTTGTCGAGATCATGTCGATGCACGGCACCTTCGAGTGGTTTGGGAAGCGCTATCTTCTCAACGGTGCTCAGGTGGGATTTGTCGGGGCTTCGGACGACCATATCGGTCACCCCGGGTATACATCGACCCTTGCCGGTGGCCTCGCCCAACGGGGCGGGCTTGCCGGGGTGATTGCCCGAAAGAAGACGACCGACGATATTTTCGATGCGTTGCGAACACGACTCGTGTACGCCACTTCCGGTAGCCGCATCATCCTTGATGTTAAACTCAACGGTGCCGATATGGGCACCCGGCAACCCCACACCCAAAACCGCGTTCTCCGCGGGAAGGCCATTGGGACCGGACCCATCGACACCATTGCCGTTGTCAAGAATGGCAGGGATGTCTGGTCCAAGCGCTATGCCTCTGCACCCCTGAAAGACCACTCTTTCTATCATGTGGGATTCGAATCGAATTCCGAAGTCTTTGAGCGGGACAATCCCCGGGGCTACCGCGTATGGAGTGGATCCCTGGAAGTGAAAGGCGCGCAACTTGTCTCTGTGGTAGCTCCCGGCTTTCAGAATCCTTACAGCGAAGGCTTTTCCCTGGACCCCGACAGCAAGAACCGCATCCTGTTTACTACCCGTACCCGGGGGCGGATCAATGCGCTTCTTCTTGAGCTTGATGGTGCTAGCGTGGATACGCGTATCACCGTTTCCCTCGAGGCATCCAGAGAACAGGGGAAGTCACCCACACCGGTTCTAAGGGCAGCAAAGATTCCAGCTGCAGAGGTGGTCTTTGCCTTCAGTGATCTTGTGGACAACCGGATGCGTCATGAATTTCGCGTGGGCCGATCGACGGATCGCCTCGTCCTGTCCGTGGTGGATCCCCAAAGCCCCATGACACGGGATTTCGAGTTTGTCGATACCGGTGATCTGAAACAGGGGGACAATTACTATGTTCGCGTCCGGCAGCTTGACGGGGCGCTGGCGTGGTCGAGTCCTTTCTGGGTAGGGGGCGAGCCACGGCGATAAAGGGGGGGAGAAGGAAAGATCTTCTCAGCCACCGGGCGTGAAGCGGTATTGTTTTTATCAGAATATTTATCACAACCATCCCGCCGGATCCATTTCGGAGGGATGGTCTGCGGTCCGCAACCTTCAGGGGAACGGGCCTGCCGGAGAGGGGCAGCCCTATCTTTTCAGCCAGTATTGTTGAAAACAGACGGTGATGGGTATGGGGCATTGGGTGGTACTTACTTCACCTTGGGCTTAAAGGTTATCGACGGCCCCACCTTCTTGAAATTGCGGAACCCGTGGGCTTCGGCTGTGTCCCCATATTTTTCCCTCAGCTCCTGGATCGGTCCGGCATCCAGGGCATACATGGGGCAGGCTTCCACACAGATGGTCTGCTGGCCTTTTTCTATCCTGTCGACGCAGAAATTGCACTTCTGCATTTTAGCCCCCTCCTCATCCTCGAACTGGGGAACCTCCCAGGGGCATGCCTTGAGGCATTTGGAATTGCATTTCTTTTTGCCGATGCACTTCTCCTGATCCACCAGGACAATGCCGTCGGCAGTTCTTTTCTCAATGGCATCCACCGGGCAGATCGTTACGCAGGAAGGTTTTTCGCAGTGATAGCAGGGGCCTGCCAGGTAGGCAACGAACACATCGGGAAAGGTTCCTTCTTCCAGTGCATCCACCCGCATCCAGTTTGCCGGTCCCGCATCAATGTCGTGCCAGTCTTTGCAGGCGACCGCACAGGTATAGCAACCGGTGCACCTTGTCTGATCGAAATAAAAGCCCATCTGGCTCATTGTCCTATCTCCTTTGAGACCGCTAGATGTTTCAAATGTCTCTCCTAGCCTTGCGGTGAACGTTCTACCTGAACCAGGGAGCTGTTCATGGGAATCGCCCCCCCGGCGCTGCGATTGTCGTGGGTGAGTACATTGGCACATCCCCCCCGGTCGATGCCGTTTTCATCCGGATCATACCAGGCCCCCTGGCTGACATTGACCACACCGGGCATAATGCGTTCCGTGATGACCGCAGGGATCCGCATTCTACCATTGTCATTAAACACATCCACCAGATCGCCCTGGCTGATGCCCCGCTGGGATGCATCCTTCGGGTTGAGCCATACCCCATGGGGTTCGTGCTCGCGCATCCAGGGAACATTGTGCCAGGTGGAATGGGCACGGGTCTTGTGGTGGGTGGTGAGCAGCTGCAGCGGATATGTCTCGGATTTCGGAGCACTGTAGCTTTCCTGATCGGGAACGTACGTGGGGATGGGCGGGATCATGGGGTGATCCAGCTCTGCGATATGGTCGCTGTAGATCTCGATCTTACCGGAGAGGGTGGGGAAAGGGTTGTTCTCCGGATCCTCAATCTGTTCCTTGAATGAAACGATCGGTTCATCCAGCTTGATCTTAAGAACCCCATCGTGTTTCATCGCTTCGAAATCAGGAATATCATCTCTTGAGGAACCGATGCCAACGAGAATGTTGTCTTCGGTTTCTTTGAAAAGATCAATGTCCAGCCCCAATCTCGGTGCCAGTTCCCGGGCGATATCCAGATCGGATTTAGACTCATACATCGTCTCAACGGCCTTGTTCAGATAAAT
>JAZFSW010000668.1:0-4427 GCA_036446375.1 Desulfobacterales bacterium
GGCCGCCAGCACCAGGGTGAACATGAACAGGAATGCGGCGAGCAGTGACCACCACACGATCGGTTCCCTGGCCATTTCCAAGCGAGCGCTGTTGATCATGTTGCCCCAACTGTTCATGGAGGGATCCACACCAACACCAACATAGCTCAATCCCACCTCTGCCAGTACCAGTCCACTGAACTGGAGCACCACGGAAATCATGATAATGTGCATCACATTCGGCAGAATGTGGCGGGTGATAATGCGCATGTGATTGACACCAAAGGCGGTGGCCGCCTGGATATAGTCCACCTGACTGATCTTCAGCGCCTCTCCGCGAAGCAACCGGCATAGGCCTGTCCAGTTGGTGATACCGAGAATGATACACAGAAACAGCAGACGCGCATCGGATCGACTGGTGACATTGGCAAACGCCTCCGGATGGTTGCTCATATGGACCTGGAGCATGAGGATGGCCCCGGCAATGAGCAGTACACCGGGGATGGAGCTTAGCGTGGTATACAGGTACTGTATCACATCATCCACCCAGCCGCGGAAGTAGCCCGCCATGATTCCCAGCATCACCGCAAAAGGCAGCATCACAAGCGTGGTAAGTGTGCCGATAACCAGCCCGGTGCGGATACTCTTCAGGGCCTGATAGAGAACATCCTGGCCCACCTTGTCGGTACCCAGGATATGGTAGCGGGTAGATAGAGCGATAACCAGGGATGCCATCACCATCATGACACCGATCGTTCCCAGTATGACCTTCCACGGGAGGGCTGTTTCACCCCGCCAGATTCGCCCGGCCATCAAGCGCCAACCAACCTTCTCGCGTCTGGCAATCAGGAAGACAAAACTGACAACCGAAAGAGCCCAGATCAGCAGGCCGGTTAGAGCTCCATTGAAAAGGCGGCTGCGCACATCTTTGGCTCGATCTGTTTCGGGATGCTGCAAATGGGCACCCCCATAGGTCAGGCGGGGCCGGATCCTCTGCTTGGTCCCGTCGGGTAACCGAACGGTTTCTTTCGTATACAGATGGGTAGCAAAGGGGGCCGAATAGCTTTTCTCAACCTGGGTGCGCAGGGCGCCTGCCAGATCATCAAAGGCACTGATGATCTCAGCGCGATCCGGATGCCGGTAGTGAATGGAATCCAGCAGACCGATACTGACATAACACAGCAGAACGACAAAAGCTGCCATCCCCAACCGGCGACGAAACACCTGCCGCCAGGGGGCAACCAGGTGTTCTCGACGTCGGGCATACAGCACAAATCCGATGATGGCGGATACCAGCAGGTATATCAGTGCATCGGTCCACAAGATCCTGAATTCTACGCCCACGATTCTCCCATCCCTAAGGTCTTGATATGCATATGGTCAGCTTCCTCGATAGCATTCTTGCTTTGGTTTCTTCTTTCATTCGCCATTGGATGTTGTGCGTTCGATGTTCGACGTTTGGTAGTTATCCCCCCATCCCCTCCATCCGAATTCTCGGGTCCACCAGCGTGTATGATATGTCGGTCAGTATCAGGCCGATGATGTAGAGCACGGATCCAAGGAACACCATGGCGCGCACGATGGCAAAGTCCTGATGATTGATCGCATCAATGGTAAAACTTCCGAGGCCGGGGATGCCGAAAAAGGCTTCCGTAATCAGGCTGCCCATGAACAGGAGCGGGATCAAAACCACTACACCGGTAAGAATCGGCACCATGGCATTCTTGAGCACATGCTTAAACAGCACTTTCAATTCGGACAGCCCTTTGGCCCGGGCGGTACGCACATAATCGCTGTTGATTTCTTCCAGAAAGATCGTACGATACCACCGTGAGCCGCTGCCGATACCGCCGACGACACCGACAATGATGGGCAGCAAGAGAAACTTGATCGCATCGGTTCCCCAGTCATAGCCGGAGATGGGAACGAGATGCCAGAGCTTTCCCATGAGAAACTGACCGCCAATGATATAGAACAGCGATGAAATGGACATCATCACCACCCCGAGTATCACCCCGCCAAAATCGATATAGGTCGCGCGGAAAAACGCCAGTAGCATGGATAAGGTGATATTGATGAGCAATCCCACCAGCAGAACCGGGAGCGCAATGGCAAGACTGGGGAACATCCGCTGACGGATGTCATATCCGATATCGCGGCCGTCGTCTGACAGGCCGAATTCAAAAGCAAACAGTTTCACGGACTTCTCAAAAAAAATCGTATCCGAAAGGGCGGCCCATCCTTCTGCGTTGCCGTTGTAGATCAGCGGTTTGTCATAGCCGTGTCCGTGTTTCCATTTCTCAATGGCTTCCAGAGATACCCGTTTAGCGCCAAGGTGCATGCGGGCCATTTCATCGGGGGAGTTCACCACGAAGAACAATGTGAAGGTAATCAGGTTCACACCGATCAAAATGGGGATAGCATAGAGGATGCGGCGAACAATATAGGCAATCATGCGTCACCCACCTTTGTCGCATGATGCTCCTTGCGAATATAGGCGATGACACCAGGCAGCAACCCGGCAAGCAGCAACAGCACGATGACATAGACCGGCGCAAACACCGGCCGATTCCATTCGGCTCGCCTCACATCACGAAGCTCCGGATCGATGCGCCTGTATTTAAAGGTGTTATTGGTCATCAGATAGGGTTTCATGTTGAAATACCAGGCATGCTGCAGCCTGAAGGCCATCGGGTGAAAGCCGAAGACCCAGGGCGCATCGCGTCGGAGGACATGGAGCATCTTGTCAACAACCGCTTGCCGGTCCGGGCCGTTGCCCATGGCCATCATTTCTTCGAACAATGCATCGAATTCCGGGTTATTGTAATTGGAGGCATTTTCCCCGTGGGTGGCCACTTTTCCATTGGGTCCATACAGAAGAAACAGGAAGTTCTCCGGATCCGGATAATCTGCGTTCCAGCCCCAGAAATAGATCTGTGCTGTGCCTTTAATCAACTTCTCCCGAAAACGGTTGTAATCTGTACTGCGGATGACCAATTGGATATTGAGTTTGTCAAACTGCTTGCGCAACCATCCGGTTAGGGCTTTGGCACCCGGCCCGGTCGCAGAAGTCTCAAAGTTCAGAAGCAAGGGTTCGCCGGTTTGTGGATCCCGGCCATTGACGTATCCGGCCTCAACCATCAGCTGTTTTGCGACCTCAATTCCTTTTCGTTTTGGCGCGCCATTGACCCAGTCATACACATAGGGGTTAATACCGGCTTTGCCGGGAACATGTCCAAAGATACCCGGCGGAATGGGTCCCTGGGCGGCAATACCGCGACCGTTGGCAAAAATGGTAATGTACTCTTCTATATCCACGGCAATGGAAATGGCCCGCCGCAGCTTCCTGGACCGGTCGCTATCCCCGCCCAGCACAGGGTCAAGCATATTGAAGCCAAAATAGTTGGTGGACGTTCTCACAGCCGTTGAAAGGGTGATGCCCTTTTCCACCATCGAATCAGAAAGTATCGTATCCCCCTGGCCGGTAAACCGAATGGCCTGATCGAAACTGTCTGAACTGACCCTGGAAATATCGTAGTAGCCCTGCAGAAATTTGTTCCAATAGGGAATGTTCTCTTTTTCAAGGTTGAAAACAATCTCATCGATAAATGGCATGGGTTTGCCTGCATCTTTCAGCAGACCGAGCTCGGCATCGCCAGGCTCCCCTTCCTCGGGATAGGTTTCACCGTGGAAATTGGGATTTCGAGTCAGCACCATGCGCAGATTGGGGTTGTTTTCCGTCAACATATAAGGGCCGGTACCCACGGGAAACCAGTCGAGAACAATGTTCTTGTCGACCAGTCCCGGTTGCGCATAGAAACGATCGGCTTCCGGGGGCATGGGTGCAAAAAAGGGCATGGCCAGCCAGTAGACAAACTGAGGATACCGGCCATGGAGCATGATGCGGTAATGGTATCTGTCCACCAGTATAACCCCCGGCAGATCGTATTGCTGCAGATCCAGGTAGACATACTTGTCATCTCTACCGGCTTTGATCTGCTCAAAAGCTGCTTTCAATTGTTTCTCGTAATCCCTCAACCCCACAATATAGCCGGCCATCACCCCGAATAGGGGCGAATTCAGTCGCGGATGGGCCAGCCGCTTGATCTGGTACACGTAATCTGCGGCAGTCAGTTCTCGGGTATCCGTCTGCCCAAAATCAGACAAGGTATAAATGTCCTCCAGTTCCTTTTCCGTCAATGCATGATATAGATAGCGGCCCTCTTTATCTTTGGCAAATGCCGGATGGGGCTGATAGCGGATACCGGTCTTGATCCTGATGTCATACACGCTATAGGCAATCCGGGATGGATCCGGATCCGCCGGCAGGGGTTTTCTATCGCTATCGAGGTAGCGTGGTTGAGGAACGGCAGTGGCCGTCAACGGCACCAATTCATAGGGACGCTTCAGATAGTGATACTGCACCACAGGTTCATAGATCTGCCCGA
>JAZFSW010000669.1:0-2111 GCA_036446375.1 Desulfobacterales bacterium
TCACCATGGGCACGAGCGGTTTCGATAGCCTTTATGTTCTCGGGACGCTCCACCGATTTAAGACGCACCAACTCATTTTTCAGCTCTTCATAGCCCGCCTTGGTAATGGGCACACGTTCCATCGTTTTCTCCTAGATTCGACTTTCGTTTGATCGAACGCCTAGGCACTCGCGCAAATAGAGATATTTACAGGTATTGCTCCGCCAGGATTTCGGCAATCTGAACGGCGTTGGTCGCCGCGCCCTTTCTGATATTATCAGCCACGACCCAGAGGTTGACACCATTTTCAATCGATTCATCGTTCCGGATGCGACCCACCAGCGTCTGATCTTTCCCCGCCGCATCAATTGCCAGGGGATAAACATTGTTCTTGGGATCATCCATCACCTTAACGCCTGGTGCGGTTTCAAGCAATGCCCTTACTGCATCGGCCGATACCGGTTGGTGTGTTTCCACGTTGATCGATTCGGAATGACTGTAGAAGACCGGAACGCGAACCGTTGTGGCGGTAACACCGATCTTTGGATCTTCAAATATCTTTCTCGTTTCATTCACCATCTTCATTTCTTCTTTGGTGTAGTCGTTATCCAGAAACACATCGATATGGGGAAGACAGTTAAATGCGATCTGATGGGGATAAACCGACTTTTCCCAATCGACAAAATTGATGATGGCCCGCGTTTGGTCAAACAGTTCATCGATTGCTTTCTTCCCGGTTCCGGAGACCGCCTGATAGGTAGAAACGACAATCCGTTTGATACCGAATTTCTGTTGAATCGGATTGAGCGCCACAACCATCTGAATCGTTGAACAATTCGGATTGGCGATGATTTTCTTCTTTGTATAGTCGGCAATCGCGTGGGGATTGACTTCCGGCACAACCAGTGGAACATCCGGATCCATGCGCCACGCATTTGAATTGTCAATCACAACGCACCCGGCCTTTGCAGCCGACGGTGCGAATTGTTCACTGATCCCGCCACCGGCCGAGAAAATGGCGATGTCTACACCCTTGAAGGAATCGGCCTTCAATTCTTCAACGGCAATTTCATCGCCCTTGAATCGAAGCTTACGACCGACAGACCGATGTGATGCCAAGAATTTGATCGCGCTCAAGGGGAATTTCCGTTCCTCGAGACAAGCGATCATCTGATTTCCCACCGCACCGGTCGCACCGGCTACGGCCACACTGACTTTCTTCCCAGACATGATTGACTTTCCTTCATTTATCCAGACAGCACCCTATCACAGGACGTCATGTTCATCATACGATCAGCATGCCTCAATATACGCTTTTACCAGGTCACCCACCTCTGATGTGGTGAACCCCATCTTCCCGGCCGCAACATCCTTTATGTCCTCGCGAAGGACTTTCATGACGCCGGCCTCCACCCATTTCGCAGCTTCAGCCTGACCGATCGTTTCAAGCAAAAGCTGAACGGCTGAAATGGCAGCAATGGGATTGATCATCTGCTTTCCCGTGTATTTGGGTGCCGATCCACCGATCGGTTCAAACATCGACACACCCTCCGGGTTGATGTTTGCCCCCGCTGCTATACCCATACCGCCCTGGATCATTGCACCCAGATCGGTAATAATGTCCCCAAACATATTGTCGGTAACAATCACATCGAACCACTCGGGATTCTTCACCATCCACATACAGATGGCATCCACATGGGCATAATCGGCTTCCACATCCGGATATTCTTCGGCGACCTCCCGGAAGGCGCGCTCCCACAGATCAAACGCATAGGTCAGTACATTGGTTTTCCCGCAAAGGGTCACCTTCTTGTCCTTGTTCCGGGATCTTGCGTAGTCAAAGGCATACCGGATGCATCTTTCCGCACCCTTGCGGGTGTTTATCGACTCTTGAACGGCCACCTCATCGGGTGTTCCGCGCTTTAGGAACCCGCCGGCCCCGGCATAAAGACCTTCGGTGTTTTCCCGGACCACAACAAAATCGATATCCGTGGGTCCCTTGTCTTTTAATGGCGTATCCACCCCTTCATATAACTTAACCGGGCGGAGGTTGATATACTGGTCAAAGTCAAATCTGAGTTTCAGCAGAATCCCCTGCTCAAGAATCCCCGGCTTTACGTCGGGGTGGC
>JAZFSW010000670.1:0-9984 GCA_036446375.1 Desulfobacterales bacterium
TATGAGGGAAATAATTTTCTATCGGACTTCAGCTGGCCATTGTCCAGTTGAGGAGTTCTTGGATATGCTACCATCCAAACATTCCAAGAAAGCGTCCTGGGTCCTGAGTCTGATAGAGGATCTTCCCATGGTGCCAAAACAGTATTTCAAGAAACTCGTCAATACGAATGACATCTGGGAAGTCCGAGTTGAATATGGAGGCGAAGCGTACCGGTTGTTGGGGTTTCTTGATGGCTCTAATCTGGTAGTCCTTGATTATGCTTTTCATAAGAAAACCAAGAAGACTCCCCCAAATGCAATCAAAACTGCTGAAGAACGAAAGAGAGACTATTTCAAAGGGAGGATAGGACAATGAGTGATCTTCAAGACTATATCGCAAAACGTAAAACTCAAGACGCAGACTTCGCCAAAGATTATGACAAAGGCTATAGGGATTTCAAGATTGGTGTAATGCTCAAGATCGCCAGAGAAGAATCCGGTCTTACTCAGGAGCAGCTTGCCGAAAAGCTGAAAACGAAAAAATCAGCGATTTCTCGTATTGAAAACCATGCTGAGGACATCAAACTGTCAACTCTGAATAGATTTGCCCAAGCCTTAGGGAAAACACTTCTTGTTGAAGTAGCATAAAATCGACAGCGAACCAGTCAGTGCACCTGACCGGAAAAGCTTGGACGATTCTTGCATCTTCACAATTCTGAGTAAGACTCCACATCCACCAGTCTTGTCCTTGGCTCTTCCGGCCGGTAACTTCACCGTTAACCCACCGTTACTGCAACTGGGTTCAACCAAGAATGGACTGAACCACGAAAGTGGTGTCGTTGCTCATAGAGCTATTCTTCTTGAAGGGGTTATTCGAGACCTTAGTTCGATAATTAATAACACAGTATAATCACATGCCGGCATGTGGGACAGCAAGGGTCGGTGTGATTCTCAATATCTCAAGGCTTTTCATGAATGTGCCTTTAGAGAACGGCGGCGCTGACGCGGTCGGCTCATTGGCCTCGCTGGTACCCGCCGGACATGCAGAAGTTGGCGACTGAGACGGTTTTGAAGCAGGCTGAAATGATTGCGGAAGAAGATTACTCATGACAGGGTTTTTGGAGCGTAGATCGCCGTGTTGGTGCTGCTGGGAAATAACGCTCAAGGGCAGGTATTCGTTTGAACTCGCCACCTTGGGAAATCGGCGAATCAGAGACGGGAGACTGAAAACCATGAGAAGATTCATTGGCACTGTGGCCTTTTTTCTACTGCTGGGTACCGGAGCGCTCTCTGCAGATCAGCAGACGGACTGGCCGTCGTTCCATGGGCCCGACCGTGACAACCGATCGAACGAAACGGGGCTGTTGAGAGCGTGGCCGGAAGGGGGGCCGAAACTGCTATGGACCGCCTCCGGTCTCGGTCATGGATACAGTTCGGTAGCCGTGGTGGGCAATCGCATATTCACAGCGGGGATGTTCGGCAAAGATACCCATATCGCCTGCATTGGTCCGGATGCCGGGATCATCTGGCAGCGTCTTGCGGGGAAATCGTGGGAAGCATCAGAACGTCAACGTTGGGCGGTACCTTACTCCGGTTCACGTGCCACGCCGACCGTTGACGGTGATACCGTCTACTTCCTGTCTGAGCTGGGGACACTCACGGCATTCATGGCGGCAAACGGCGACGAGCGCTGGTCGCTCGACCTTGCCAGGACCTTTGAGGCAGACAAACCCAAGTACGGCTACAGCGAGTCGGTACTCGTCGATGGAAACCGCCTGTTCTGCAGCCCGGGGGGGAAGAAGGGATACATGGTGGCCGTTGATAAACGTAACGGTCGTGTGCTCTGGGTCAATAGCGAGATAAACGATGTGGTCGGCAACAGCTCATCGGTCCTGGCGGAAATCGCCGGTGTTAAGCAGGTTGTCAGTCTGAGCTCGGCCCGGGTCTTTGCCGTGGATCCGGAAGGGGGCGGGCTCCTCTGGCAATACCCTTTTGGAAACAAACGCGGCAATAGCGCGACAGATGTCATCGTCGAAGGCGGGCTGGTCTACGCGTCGTGCGGCTATGGGAAAGGATCTATACTGCTACGACCCGAGCGTACAGACGATGGATCTTTTGCCGTCAACCGGGTCTGGGAAAGCAAGCTTCTGGACAATCACCACGGCGGCGTGGTTCTAGTGGACGGCTCTCTTTACGGTGCCGGCCATGTGGCCAAAGGCTGGTTTTCCCTGGCCTTCCTTGGCGGCGGTAAGAATTGGCAGAAGGCCGGCAAGGGATCGCTGACGTATGCGGACGACCACCTATACTTTCTGGACGAAAAGGGTCAAATGTCTCTTGTCCTGGCAGATTCGAAAAAGTATACCGAGGTCGCACGATTTACCGTTCCCAAAGGCGGCCGAGGACCCTATTGGGCTCACCCTGTGGTCTGCAACGGGCGCCTTTATATAAGACACTCAGACCAATTGTATGCCTATGACATCAGGGAGTCATCGCAGACAGTTGAAATGGGGGCCATGGGGAAGAAGCGGAACTGAAGTGATGGATTTCAGGTCCGGTCACTTCCCTCTGTGGGTCGTTGTCTCGTATCGAACAGCATTAAGGTCTCGCTGTTGGTTGATCGGTTGCGTCACGCCATGGCGTGATTGAGCGTCTATCGGTTGTATTGGGCCCTGGCGTGATTGCGTCGTTTTTGGCCGTAACCCTCACCCGAAAGACGAAACGAGCGGCGCAACCCCAACCGATTAACGCCGTTTCTTCTCGGATCAAATCAGACGACAAATCTACTTTGAAGCGGCAATGCAGTACATATTCTCCTTGCCCTTCAGGTAGATTTCATTGCCCGCAAATGCAGGCGAACCATCAAACCGGTCTTCCAGTGTGTTTACTGCCAGGACCTCAAATTTCTCTGAAGCGTTGAGTACGTTCGTTACGCCGTTTCGTCCGACAACGTAAATGCGACCGGCTGCCGCCGCCGGAGAGGCGTAGATTCCCTTGATTCCTTTGAGGCGCTCCTTGAAGAAATAGGGTTCTCCGGTCTTGGCGTTGTAACTGGATATCACGCCCTTATTGACGGAAATGACATAAATCTTGTCACCATAAAGAAGCGGCGAAGGTACATACGGCGTTGCTTTTTTTACATGCCATTTGATTGCGTCCGTATTGCTCAAGTCGCCGGTCCGATGCAGATCGATTGCTTGAAGTGAGCTGCCGCGAAAGCCGCTGGCACAAAAAACCATACCGAATCCGGTAACTGGCGAAGGAATCACATTCCGCGTCATTCCTCCAGCTTGCCAGACAATATCTCCAGTCTTCGGATCATAACTGCGAATCAAATTTGTGGCACTGACGACAACCTGCTTTTTTCCGTCTACTTCCACAACCAACGGTGTTGCCCAGGAAGTGGGTTCATCACGATCCTTTTTCCATATAATCTCACCTGTTTCTTTGTTTAGCGCGACAATGAAAGAACTTCCTTCGTGGTCCCTCACCACCACGATGGTATCGTCTGCTATGGCGAATGAGCCGCCCTCGCCAAAGCTCATTACCGTGTTGATCTTTCCCAAATCCCTACTCCATTTCAGATTGCCTTCCATATCAAAGCAGTAGAACCCCCTGGATCCGAAATTTGCCCAGATGCGCCTTCCATCCGTTACCGGTGAGAAAGAAGCAAAGCCGTGATCGCCATGGTGTCCCTCATGAGGTAGCTCTTCACGGACTGTTTTTTGCCATATCAGCTTCCCGGTATTGCGATCCAGACAAACAAGATTGAATTTGTAGACATGGGTTGGCGGCGAACCGCCGAAACGTCTTTTGCCGCCTGTATCGGGTGGTGCTGTCTTACCCTTCACATCCGTCTTGATCGCCGTCTGGAAAATTATCTTGTCTCCCCATACAATGGGTGATGAGCCGGAGCCGTCTCCGGTCAGTTGAACTTTCCATTTAATGTTCTCCGTCTCACTCCATGTTATCGGCGGATCCCCTTTCTTCGATATTCCTGCATTATCCTGTCCTCGCCAACTCGGCCAGTTGTCGCCGCCCCCTGCTGCGAATGCCTCATTTGAGGCCGGAGCTACTAGGAAGATAAGGCTGATTGCCAGAATCGATAATCGCGTCATTGCGTCTCCTTTCCCGACCGGTATCCCGGCCTATAGGGCTGTCAATTGGTGTCCTTGGGATAGTCCAAGAGGATTTCCTCCATGGATCGTTTGGGCACATGCCTGATATCTTTGGTCTCCCACCATTGGTAGGCGACAGAACCAGGCTCCTGGGGTTCGACAATCACCTCTTCAATCGTTTTCCCGATGGCCAGGACGAGTACGACTTTAAGATGATCCGGCAATCCGAGGGCTTTCCCCAAACCGGGTCCGTTCACAGCGCCGATCATCACGCCGCCGTAGCCCTCTGCGGTTGCTGCAAGCATAATGGTCTGGGCGACAATACCCAGATCCACAAGCGTCCAGCCGCCAAAATTCTTATCTTCCAATACAACAATGTATGCAGCCGCGCGTTCGCCTTCGACCGGATCATTGTCGATCTTCAGAAAGGGAAAGATAAGCGCGTTTTTCTCCGCATCGTCCGAAATAACGTATTTCAGGCCCTGCTGATTGGCAGCAGATGGGCACAACCTGGCAAGATCAATGAATTCAACAAGGGTTTCATGGGGTACCGCCTCATGCTCATGCCACCTTCGGTAGCTTCTGTTCTTTACGACAAGATCTCTAAACATGGATATCTCCTTTCTATGTGTTTACGGTTTGGCTAGCTGTTAATCTGTCTTGAACACTGGCCAGAAATTCGTCGATTTCCTCCGGCTTCTCGAAACCCACTGTCATGCAATCCACAGACCCAAGGTCCATTACGAATTGCAGCGTCTCCCTGCGTTGCTCGCGGTCGAATGTGCCTTCGCCAATGAGTTTCATGCCGATGACGCCTTTGCCCGCGTCGTGGAGCTTCTTCAGGAGCGGCACGATCTCGTCCTTGGGGTCGGCGTTCGCGCCGAAGGGGTTTACCCGAGCGTGGACGACGTCCACCCAGGGCTCTTCGGCCGCCGTCTTCATGGCAGGGACCGAATGGAGCGATACGCCATGGGCGCGAATCAGGCCCTCTTCCTTGAGCCTGGCCAGGGCGTCCATCTGTTTGCGCTCCCTGACGTTCCAGTCCGGTGTGCTCTGACCGTGGATCTGCACCACATCGATGTAGTCGGTCTGGAGTTCCTTGAGAAAGCGTTTCACCAGCACATCCGCCAAGGGGCGCTCCTTTTCGGGAATCCAGCCCGGGTGGGGCCAAATCTTGGTAACGAGTTGGATTTCGTCGCGGGGTTTTCCCTTCAGCACGCGGCCCACGTAAGGGTGGGTACCATACATATCGGCCATGTCAAATTGCCGGATGCCGCGGTCGTAGGCGTAATTCAGCAGGGCCTCAAACGTCTCTCTTCCCAACTGGGTCTGATTGGTCCTTCGTCCGGGTTGGCCGCGCATGCCGGTGCCACACGAGATCCGACAGGCGTTCAACGCTCTTCCGAGGGGAACCATCGCTGTTGATGCCCCGGTGGTCTTGAGAGACTCCTGGCGATTTTTCCCCTGGTCATCGCCATCGATCAACGTCTTGCCCATTACGCTCCCTCCCTACTATCCGGCATCGGCCGGTGATTTGTTGTTTGCGTTGTTCTTTCCGGTATCTTCCCACGTTGAGGGGGCACCGCTCAAAAAAAAAAGCCTCCGACCGAGATCGCTTAGTACACGCATTCACAAGTTCGATTCCGTATTGTGCTTCGACTCACCGCAGAGTCGCAAAGGACGCAGAGAACAGACAATTTGTCTCTGCGGTCTCTGTCCCGCTGCAAGCGGGATGAAACGCAAAATGTGCTCAGAATACGTTCCTGTATTTACGAATAAGAGTACTTAGCTCTCCAACAGGGCGGTATTATCGGCCGGGATGCGGAGAATGACCCGGTCTCCCGCATTCATTTTTTTAGACAAGCCCCCCAGTACGGATATCTTCCAGATGATCCGGTCCTCTTCGCCAAGGGAGCAGGTATACTGTCGGATTTCGCCAAGATACATGCTTGAGACGATGGTTGCCGGAAGCGATGCGCTATCGTCACTTTGCTTCTCGTCACGGTCCGGAGTCAACGTGATATGTTCCGGCCGAATGCAACAGGTGACCGCTGTGCCGGTTGCCATCGTCTTAGTATCGGAAACCGGAAGGGTTCCCACCGGTGTTTCTACCTTGGCCGAAGGCCCGGTTTCAACAAGGCGGCCGTCGATGAAGTTGGCCTCGCCCAGAAAATCTGCAACGAATCGGGTGTCGGGCTGGTTGTAGAGTTGCTCGGGGGTGCCAACTTGGACGATTTGCCCCGCATCCATTACGGCAATCCGATCGGCCATTGAGAGGGCTTCTTTCTGATCATGGGTTACGTACACCGCCGTCATACCGGAAGACTTTACCAGCCGCCGGAGCTCTCCACGCATATGGAGACGCAAACGTGCATCCAGACTGCTCAGCGGTTCATCCAGCAGCAGGCAGTCGGCTTTGGCGGCAAGGGCTCTTGCCAGGGCTACCCGTTGCTGCTGACCCCCTGAAAGCTGGTTGGGTTTCCGACGGGAAAAGCCGTTCATCTGGACCGTGGTCAATTGCTCGTCTGCATATTGGTGGCGCTGTTTCCGGCCGACCCCCTGCATCTTGGGACCGAAAGCCACGTTATCCAGAACGGTCATATGGGGCCAGAGCGCATAGCCCTGGAAAACCATCGCCGTGTTGCGCTTTTCAACGGGCAGATCACTCACCTCGCGATCATCGAAGTAGATGCTTCCCGCCGTCGGTTCCAGCAACCCGGAAATCATTCTGAGAAGGGTGGTCTTACCGCAGCCGCTCGGGCCCAGAAGAAAGAAGAATTCTCCCGAATCGATTCGCAGCGAAATATCCGATACCGCCGGCGTCTTTCCGCCCGATCCCTCATATACTTTCGTAATATCTTCCAGTGTAATTTGCATAGCTATACAGACCTCTAAGCCCTGAAGACCATTCCCAGCCGTTTGCCCAACAGCAGGCTGGCCACACCCATGGTTGTGCCGAGAAGCAGGATGCCGTATATGCCCATGGCTGCCGCCTGACTGGTTGCCTCAGGAGATCCGGTAGATGTTGCCAGCCGGAATATCTGCTTGGTAATCGGATAGTAATCGGCTGTCTGGGCCAGTATCAGCGAATCGCTGACTTCAAGCATATGAAACGCAAACGTCAGGACCGCAGCAGCGATTATATTGGCTGCGATCAGGGGCACCGTGATGCGCAGCCCCGTTGTTAGCGTGGAAGCGCCAAGGTTTCGTGCCGCCTCTTCCAGGGCCTCGGGCAGTTGCTGCAGTCCGGCTGACACACCGCGAACCACGAAGGGCAGCCGTCGAACCGAATAGGCGATGACAAGGATGATGAAGGGATTTTGGGTCGGGCCGATGGCTTCCAGTGCCGTCCCCGGTGCGGTCATGGCTACGTAGCCGGCGGCAAGAATCAATCCCGGTACGGCCAGGGGTAACATACAGAGCCCGTCTAAAGCTGCTCCGCCGAAGACTTTTGCGCGCACGATGAGCCATGCAGCAAGGGAGCCGAGGACAATGTCAATCCCGGTCGATATACCGGCGTATTTGAGACTGTTGATAATGCTGCCCATCGTGTCCGGACTGGTGATGACGAAACGAAGGTGTCGCAGGGTGAACGATTCCGGCAAAATGGTATTGATCCAGGAATCGGCCACCCCGAGCAACAGTACGCCGATATGGGGCAGCACGGCAACAAAGATCACTCCGCCGAATAGAAACCAGGCCCCAAGGGTCGACACCACACCGAGGCGGTGGGTCTCGGCTACCATGGTGGCCTTGCTTGAATCACCGGCAAAACCACGGCCGAAAAGAAATTTGCCCATGAGGTAAAGGGTCACCGATGAACTCAACAGGATGAAAACAAGACTGAATGTCCGGGGGTTGATTTCTGCGCCCACCAGTTCCTTGAAGATCGTTACGGCGGTAAGATGATCGTAACCGATAATCATTGGCGTGCCGATATCGGTAAACGACCAGATGAAAACAATCGTGCCGCCGGCAAACAAGCCGGGCCGTATGAGTGGAAAGGTTATCTTAAAGAAGGTTTTTATGGAAGATGCCCCGAGATTTCGCGCCGCCTGGTGGTAGGCGGGATCCACGTTTGCAAGAGCCGCCGTTATATTGAGATACAGGATCGGGAACAGGTGAAGACTCTGGAGAAGAACCACACCGGCAAAGCCGCTGCCCAGCCAGTCCGGCGGCAAGGATTGTGTCATGTCTATCCAGCCGATCCGTTCGAGAATCAGGTTAAGTATCCCGAATTGTCCCAGGAGCCGTTTCATGGCGATGGCACCGACAAAAGGCGGCAGGATCAGTGGCACGAGAACCAGTATGCTGAGGATGTTGATACCGGGAAAACTATACTTGGTTCGAATGACTGCCAGAGGCAAAGACAGCAGCAGCGAAACGGCCGTGGTTAACACCGCAACCAGAAAGGCGTTGCCAAGCTCTCCCATCAGGATCGGATTGGTGATTACCCGCACGAACCAGTAGCCGCTGAGCTGGCCATCGGCGAAGAATCCGCTGCTGACGCTTCTCATTATCGGAACGATCAGGAAGGCCACCATGAAGGCAACGAGCAATCCTGCAAGAAGCACCGGTATATGAGCCCTGCGGAAGGCAAGACGGCGCTTCTTACCGGAATCGCCGGACGCTATTGTGGTGTGAGATCTCACGATGTTATGCGGTTATACTTGTCCCGGAAAAACAGGATCCAATCGGTAACGATAATGTCCAGCTGCTTTTCATCACGCAGCAACCGGTCGGTCTTTCGAACATCTTCCCGGGTCGCGACATTTTCCGGCAGGCGGTTAAACTCGGCAACCATGTCCGCCGGAAAGCCGGTATCGATCAGCTTCTTTTTTGCCGCTTTCAGCCTTTCAGCATTCTTGACGGCAGCAGCCCCTACCAACTGCCTCAAGAGACCATAGCTCATGGACCACAATTCCGTATCCACGGCCAGGCTCTGTCCCACCTCATAGGGGTTGAGGATCAAGGGAGATAGCATCCCTTTGTATTGGGTATAGACATCTTTTCGGATGGGTTGTCGACCCAGAGCAACCCGGATTGGCCCGGACGGGTGACCCACCGGTAGTGCCCACAAGGCCTGACCCCGCAGGGAAAGGACGAAGTCCACCATCCGCTGGGCAATCAGGGGGTGGGGTGGGTTTTTGAGAATGGCGATGGGATCCGGGTTAAATGATGTCTGCCCCTTTGGGCTGGTGTAGACAAGTATTTCGGGGTATCTGGCTGCGCGATTGGTGCCATAGAAATCAATGCAGGTCGTTACGATCACCTCTCCGGATGGAATGGCTTCCGTCGCGTCACCGGCGCCGGCGTAGTATTTTTTCGCATTCCCCAGAATACCCAGCAGTTTCGCCCATCCCGATGCCCAGGAGTCCCCGGATTGTACGATCATCTCATAGCTGGCTGCAGCGGATCCGGACTGGTTGGGATCTGCCAGGCCGATAAGGTTATGGAACTCCGGCGCACCCAAGTCTTCCCACAGTTTCGGTTCTGGGAGTTTCAACCGTTCCAGCAGCTGTTTATTATAAAAGAGACCAAAGCCGCTGACGGCCGAACCGAACCAGAATTTCTCCTTGTCATACATCTGGAGACCAGCGAATGTGGCCGGGACATTTTCAAGAACATCCGGGCTGACCGTCATCGGTTGAAGGACCCCATCTGCGGCCATCTTCTGGAAGTTGTATTCCCCGCCGCCCCAGACAATATCGATTCCGGATCGATCGCTGTTTTCGTAGACATTTCGCAGATGATGCAGAATCGACGAGCTCCCGCCGCCTACATCCCGCCACTCGATCTTTACTTTCTTCCCGTATTCGACGGCGTGGGAAAGAGAAAAGGCCGTCTCGTATTCGTTCTGGATGTCGGTATTGTGAGGGCTGATAGCGAT
>JAZFSW010000671.1:0-2798 GCA_036446375.1 Desulfobacterales bacterium
GGAATACGATAGCAGAGGCCACTCAATGGGCAAGGTCTGAGTGATGCCCATGCCATCATAGGGTCGCGTATTCGGTTTTGCATTCGTATATCTTGTGCATTCCCGAAATATTTCTCAGCTCAAACAGCCCCAGATACTGAATATCGAATTCCTCTGAAATCTGCTGTGCCACCGCCTCAGTGACAAGAATACGATCCCGCGTGGGAACATCTTTCTGGGAAACGCCCCCCTCGACCTCGACCATATTTTCGCCCTTCAGGCCTTCGACCCGGAAGGGAATGTTGATGTTGGTGCCGTGGCGATCCCCATCACCGCGGATACGCACGGCGCCGAAATGAATCCCGAACCGCAGGTGAACCTTCGGTTTCCCTTCCTCCAACCTGTCGTTATACTCAATGGTGCTTTCCAGGGCCTTGATGGATGCATTTACCGACAGTATGGCGCTGGGAAACGTTACCAGAAAACCATCACCGGTACTCTTAGTGAAAGTCGATTGAAGGTCTTTGAATATGGGGAACAATCTTGCTTCAAGAGAGTTCTTCATCTGGTTGGTGGCCTCGTCGCCATACAGATCCATCATCCTCGATGATTCGCAAATATCCATTACCATGATGGCTTCGGTGGTCTCTTTGCCGGCGGTGGGTCGCTGCAACTCTTCCAGGTGTCTTCCTATCTCTTTGTAGGATTTATCCACCGCAACAATATTGCCGAACAATGCCCTCGCCTGATGCTTCAATCCCGCTTCACTGCAAGCCACCCCCAGGTCATACATCTGGGATTTGACTTGGTCATCAGAGCAGGGGATGGCAGCAAACACCCGGACATGCTCCTCGGCGGCATCGCGTTTTTCGGCCCTCAATAGATGAAGGGCAATGTTGTAGTGTGCATCGTTTGCTTCCGCCCCCCCGGATTCGGCCAGTTCCTTGAATAGAACCATGGCCTGTTCCGAATCTTCGGCCTGTTCCAGGTAGAGATTTGCCAGTTCCAGGCGGGTCCTGTTCAACTCATCCCCACTCACTTTTCCTTCGGCAATCACCTTCTCATAAATCTCCACACGTTGCTTGGAAATCTGGTCATATCTGGCCTGTATCTGCTTGGGGACCTCAGGATCGACATCCTGACATTCCTCCAGTCGCTTAAGCAGACTGACCGCCTCCTCGACATTATTATCGGCGATATGGATGGCGACGCTTTTATCGAGGACCTGAATCAAAAGCCCTTGCTGTTCTCCGCCTTGCGGATGAATTTTCAGGAATTCTTCGCAGGCGCGGATAGCTTCATCGCATCGTTTATTTTTCAATTCGATGTCAATCTGCTCTCTAAGCTTGTGCTCACTTTCCTTTCGGTCTTCTTCCAGCGTGTCCTGTATGGTTTGAAATCGACTTTCCAGCTCGGGATTCAGTGCCACGGCTTTCTTCATGCACTCCTCAACCTTGGCAAATTCATTCAGGGCCTGAAACGTTCTTGCCAGAAATACCTGAAGGTTGGCATCATCCGGGCGTTTTGTGGCTTCCTCCTGAAGTATGCTCAACTCCTCTTCATGTTTTCCTGAAAGATGATGGAAATTGATCAGGATATATAATGATTTATTCGGAATCTTTCCGGTTCGGCGCATGGCTTCGTAGGTGGAAACAACGCTCTGGAGTTGATCGGAATCGGAATATGTCCTGAATAATTCCTGATAGGGGACCTCATGGAGGGGATCCAGGTCTATGATGTCCGATAGACCCGTGGTTGCCTCGTCGGAGTGCCTCGGGCATTTGACAGCCATGGCAGCATATTCTTTCGCGGCTGCCGCAAAATCCTCCCGCCGAATATAGATCTTGGCGGGAACGCTGTATTTCTTAGCAAACACCTTGCCCAGCGCCTTGAGCGGCTCCAGAATTTTCAGCGCCTCATCATCTCTGCCTTTGATATAGTATATTTCCCCCAGGACTTCATGGTATCGTATATTCTGAGCACCCAGTGTTTTCGCCTGAACGGTCACGTCAACATCTGGTTCCAACGCATAGATGTTTTCACAAAGCGCCATGGCCCGGTCATAGTTCTTCTTGTGGTAATAGGCGTAGGCAAGGTCATTGTGCGCTCTAATGTCACTAGGATCCTGCTCAAGGTCCATCTCACCGTATTCTATTACCGCATCCCAGTCGTGGTCTTTGTATGCCTGTGAGCGCTTACCGGAATGTTTGCTTCCCTTTCCAAATTTCTTAAACATAGTATCCGTCCATGAAACAGTTCCTCGGGCTAATTGAAGTGGCTTTCATATTTTCAAGCACCGACCATACCAAAGCCAATTTTGAAAGTCAAAAATCCTTTTGAATCGGTTATCCGAAGGTTACAAATATCGGGTTGGAAACCAGAGCCCCCTGGCTGTTCACATCAATTCGGTAGAATATCTTTTCGCTTGGCTCATAATACTGATCTTCGAAGTCAATATCCATGGGTAAAGACCCACTAAATGTCTTGATCAATTTCCCCGATCGGATCAGGCGCACCCGTGCCTTGTTTTCAACAGGCTTCTTATGTTCAAGAGATATCCGGATGCGAGGATAGCCGTTCAGACGGATCTCTTCGCCCAGGGTCGCCCTTTTGCTGCAGTCTGGTGAGCAGACAGAGAAGTCCTTTAGAATGATCTGTTGCGGGTATGCGGACCTGCCGGCATACATTCTTCCTTTGCCCATGGCGGACAAAACCGCTTCTCGTGTCTTCTCACGTACGAGAAACACTGTGGGAAAATCGCCCAACTTTTGTCCGGCCCCGCCATCTTTATGGAAATCCGCCGTGGCGATACCCCAGAC
>JAZFSW010000672.1:0-3759 GCA_036446375.1 Desulfobacterales bacterium
GGGCGGCCAGGGTATTTTGCTGGGGGGCGTACCCGGTGTCAAACCGGCCACGGTCGTTATCATTGGCGGCGGGACAGCAGGTATTCATGCCGCTCGTATGGCCTGCGGATTGGGTGCCAGAGTGTATATTCTGGATACCAACCAGGAGAGAATACGGTATCTAACCGATGTGATGCCCGGGAACTGTCTGATTCTCATGTCAGATCCCCAGATACTTCGTGAACTCCTCGTAGAGGCCGACCTGGTGATCGGTGCTGTATTGATTCCGGGAGCCAAAGCCCCCACGCTCATTACCCGTAAACTGCTGAAAACCATGAAACCCAAATCGGTTATTGTTGATATTGCCATAGACCAGGGTGGATGTTTTGCGACCTCAAAAGCCACAACCCACAAGGATCCGGTATACACCGTTGATGGAATTATCCACTACTGTGTTACCAATATGCCGGGGGCGGTTCCCAAAACCTCCACCCTGGCCCTCACGAATGCAACGATCTCCTATGCAATAGAAATTGCCGATAAGGGTTGGAAAAATGCCGCCAGAGACAATCCTGAAATCAGAGCCGGGCTCAATGTGGTTGAAGGAAACGTAACATGCAAAGGGGTTGCGGATGCCTTCAGACTAAAGTATGTCCCACCGGAAAACACACTGTGAGTCAGGGCCTATCATGCATATTTCCGATAAGCTAATAGAGGCATCCGTAACGCTGGCAGAATCCTGGCAAGATCGTGCCAACGTGCTTATCAGCCTCGATGAGAGAAAGTTCCAGTCGCAGATGCAACGACTGCTCACCCATCCCATAGATAAAGTTGTCCTTGCGCGCATGATTGATCAGAGCTTTCGTTCCAGAAAACATTCGCGTGTGGCCGATCAGATGATCAGCCTTTTTGGCAGCGCCGGTATCCCCGCCTTTTTTACCACTCTTGAACGGGGGCTCATCAGACTGTTCCTTGCTACCGGAAAACTGTTTTCGGCCATCAGTATTCCGGTGATGATATTTCTTATCAGGCGGGAAAGTAGAGCCGTTATTCTTCCCGGAGAAGCCAAGCGGCTGCTTCCGCATCTGGCCAAACGAAAAAAGCACCATGTAAGAATGAACATCAATCATCTCGGGGAAGCTGTTCTGGGAGAACAGGAAGCAGCGCGGCGTCTTGAAACATATATCGAGGATCTGGAGAATCCTGATGTTGAATGCATTTCCGTCAAGATTTCAACGCTCACCTCCCAGATCAATACACTTGCGTTCGATCATACCCTTTCAATCCTCAAAGAGCGGCTAGTGGCGCTATACCGGGCGGCGCAAAATAATATGTATCTTGTGGAAGACAAGGAAAGAATTCATAAATTTGTGAATTTGGACATGGAAGAATACCGGGATATGAGGGTAACCTTTGAACTGTTTACCGGTGTTCTTGATCGGGATGAATTCACAGGTTTGTCTGCCGGTATCGTGCTGCAGTCCTATCTGCCGGATAGTTTCAATGTACAACAAGAACTCACGCAATGGGCCAGGAAAAGATGTGCGGCCGGTGGGGCGCCGATCCGGCTGCGAATTGTGAAAGGTGCCAACCTTGAAATGGAGCGTGTCGAATCGGCCATACGAAGCTGGCCCCTTGCGACGTATGACAATAAGATCGACGTTGATGCCAACTACAGACGCATGGTTGAATACGGTATGCGGCCGGAGAATATCGCAGCTGTAAATCTAGGCATTGCATCGCACAATCTTTTTGAACTGGCCTTTGCATATTGTCTTGCTGAAGAACGCAACGTAACGCCTCTTTTCACGTTTGAAATGCTTGAAGGTATGGCCGATCATATCCGAAGAGCTATCCAGGAAACCTGTGACAATATGCTGTTGTATGCCCCGGTTGCCACCAAAGCGCAGTTTATCAATGCCATTGCCTATCTCATCCGAAGGCTTGATGAGAATACCGCCAGAGACAATTTCTTGCGATATGCCAGCAACCTGTCAACCGATTCTCCCGAGTGGGTCTTTCTCAAGAAGCAGTTCCTGTCTGCATTCAGCCGGATCAACAGCGTGGGTACGTCTGCAAACAGAACCCAGAACAGGCGTGACGAAACATTTGATGCGCGATTCAGCACGTTTCACAGTGGGGTGTTTATCAATGAACCGGATACGGACTGGTCTCTGGCGCACAATCAGCAATGGGCTGATGAAATAGTCAGTGAATGGAAAAAGGGCCCTGATGATATCCCCATTCAGATACCTCTGGTTGTTTCCGGAAGCGACATCCCTACAGAAAGACAGACCCTGGAATGTATGGATCCATCCAGCATCTTTCTTTCCCAGGCAAATAAGAAGAAAGGGGGGGGCGTTTGCGTTGCTGTCAGCCGGCTTGCCAGCCCCGAGGACATTGGCAATGCCGTGCATGCGGCCAGGGCAGATCCGGATGGCTGGCGCGATAAGAGCCTCGATCAACGGCATGAAATCCTGGCACGGGTTGCTCTTAATCTGAGGAAAGCACGGGGGGATCTGATCGGATCGGCCGTGGCAAATACCGGAAAGACATTCAGTGAAGCGGATGTCGAAGTATCGGAAGCTGTCGATTTTGCCGAATATTATCCATACGCATTACAGAAATTTGCAGCGCTTGGCAGCATTCACATAAAGGGTAAAGGCGTGGGTGCGGTCATTTCACCATGGAATTTTCCGGTGGCCATACCTTGTGGCGGAATAACCGCAGCGCTTGCCGCCGGTAACACGGTTATTTTCAAGCCGGCATCTGCGGCGATTGTTCCGGCGTTTGTACTATGCCGCTGTTTCTGGGAAGCGGGGATATCGAAAAATACCCTTCAGTTCATCCCCTGCCGGGGATCTGAAAGTGCCGAAGCGTTAACCCACCATCCTGATGTGGATTTTATTGTTTTCACGGGAGGAACCGATACCGGGCTGGGTATTATCAAAGACCGGCCGGATATCTATTTTGCAGGTGAAACCGGCGGCAAGAACGCAACGATTGTGACATCCATGGCCGACAGGGATCAGGCAATCAAGAATGTTATCCATTCTGCCTTCAGCAACGGTGGCCAGAAATGTTCCGCAACCTCGCTACTGATACTTGAAAAGGAGCTCTACAACGATTCAAAGTTCAAAACCCAGCTTGTGGATGCCGCCAAAAGCTGGAGAACCGGTTCTGCATGGGACTTTGAGAACAATATGGGTCCTCTTACCCTGACACCCGAAAAGAAGCTGAAAAAAGCATTGACGAAACTTGGGTCCGGCGAATCATGGGCGCTTAAACCCGAAAACCTTGACGGCAATCCTCACCTGTGGACACCCGGTATCAAATGGGGAACCAAACCCGGCAGCCCGGGGCATATGACAGAATTTTTCGGCCCTGTTCTTTCGGTGCTCAGGGCTGACACGCTTGATCAGGCCATTTCTCTTGCCAATCAAACCGGATACGGCCTTACATCCGGGATTGAAAGTCTCGACATAAGAGAGCAGGCGCACTGGGAGAAGAAAATCAAAGCGGGCAATCTGTATATTAACAGGGGTACAACCGGTGCTGTGGTCCTTCGTCAACCCTTTGGCGGCATGGGAAAATCGGCCATCGGTTCCGGACGGAAGGCCGGCGGGCCCAACTATGCGATGCAGTTCATGGATATTGAGAATGCAGACTTTCCTGAAAGTCAGGCGCTACAGAACAACCATTCCTTGCTTCAAATCATTTCAAAGTGGCGGCAGAACGATTTCTGGGGGAAAACAGATTCATTCCATGACGATTTCAATA
>JAZFSW010000673.1:0-4217 GCA_036446375.1 Desulfobacterales bacterium
AATAAGAGCGTGTCCTGCCGGGGGTTCCGGCACAGGGGCATCTACGATTTCGGCCTTCCCGAGGGAAACGATTTGTGCTGCACGCATGGTTGTTTCAGTCATTTCTAATTATTCCTTTCTTGTTGGGTGTTCGTCCTTTCCGAGGAGTCCTGAGGTGGCAGGCTGAATACCTACCTTGTTTTCCGATTCAATGTCAAATGGTCGCTCTGATGTCTCCAAAACTGGACATAATTCCAGGGCATCCAGCTTCAGGTTCTTATTTTAAAGCTGCACCTGTGGACCAGACGGTTGCCCCCCCACTATGGGAAACTTTTCTCTTTACAGATAATATTATTGTGATATATAGAAAATATCAAAGTGATATCCCTTTATCGGCGACAGTTCATGAATCTTGATAAATATATGGAGGGATCATCTTAAAAGAAAAAGAAAGTAATCATTGATCTGGACGATCAACGGAGAGCCACCATGGTATCCAATCTGCTGGTTGTCCTTTGCAGTGAGTCATCAACCCAGCCGGTGGTAAATGCTGGTACAATCTACTAAAATAAAGCCATGGCACAGAAAAAGTCATTCCTGATACGGGCGGATCCGAAACTGCTGGAAGCTTTACAGCAGTGGGCAGGCGATGAGTTCCGCAGTCTGAATGGGCAGATCGAGTATCTGCTTCGTCAGGCCCTGCTCAAAGCGGGACGGCTGGAAAAGGATGATTAGAAGTGCTTTGAACTGAGTTGCAGGCACATTCCTATTGCCGCCCGAACAGGATGGGGTATTTTCGCAGATTGTTGCCGGCCACAGAACAAGAAGGGCAAAGAAGAAGGGGATAGAATATGATGGATACCCTAGCCCTCAATCGTTGGAAGTAATCGCCAGCTGATACAGAGCGGCCCTTGCTCTATCCGCTCTCCAAATGGGCCGACTGCATTACCCATTATACTTGCAGAAAGGACATAACTGGACTGGTTTTCTTTAATGAACCTGGCGCGATCAGCTACCAACTTCTTTACCTTTGAGAGGGCGGAAAGAAATCTTGAAACAGTCCTTTGCGTTCTCGGCGGCGAAAACCCAAAAGATCGGACCAACTTGAGGTCTCAACAGAGCGGGCAAGGCGAGGATGACGGGCCGCTTTCAATCAACGCAACGATAGGAAGACTACTGGCTGATGAAAAGGCGAAGGCCATCCTGGAGAAACGCCAACCAGACTTGACATCGCACCTACAGATAGGCCAGGCGATGGATATGAGTCTCAAACAGGCAGCCGCTTATTCTCAAGATCAGGTGACCGACGAAACATTAGAGGCTATAAACGAGGATTTGAGCAAGCTATGACATCAATCGAGCCAAGAGACGATCGGTTGTGCTATTGATTAATGGTATGCGACTTGGGGGCAAAGGAGGCGTCATGACCGAAAAAAGCGACACTACAATGGATGAGAACACTCCCGGGTTGGAGGAAGAGCAGACAGAAAAACACACAAGAGAAGAGGTCTTTCTCAAAACACGCATCTTTGTAGACGGTGTGCGTTACGTGGTGAAGGGATCTTCATCATGGGATCCCCTGCCGGAGCTGGACAGCCCGGCCAATCCGGTCTTTATTCAGGACGGCACCGGCATGCTCATCGGAACCCGACCGAATCCGCGATCCCGTCTCGATTGTACCATAGAAGGCGATGCGGTGACCCTCTTGGAGATGGGTGAGGTCCTGTGCACCGGAAAGCTGCAACCGCGCGCCCCCTGGCGAGACATCGTCATGAGCGACGGAACCATCGCTGATAGCGGCTTTCACGGCACGAACGTCTGGTCCGACATTAATCTCAACGCCAGTTGCCATGCAGCCAATTCCGGCAAAGGCTGCAAGTTCTGCTATTTCACATCCATGCCGCGGACCGATCATCAATGGTCTCTTGAGGAGACGCTGGCGATCGCGGAGCGCCAGATCGAGGCAACATCGATCGCTGTCAAGAACGGCTGGTCCGGTATCATCACCTGTGTCGGCGGGGCAATGCCGCCGGATCGGCGGGATCAATATACAACAGATCTGCTCGAAGCGTATATGACCGCGTTTCGCCAGTTTCTCGATGAAGACGTGGTCTCCCAATTGCCGATATCTGCCCACGTTTACCCACCGGACGACCTTTCCCTGATGGAACAGTGGAAGCGTTTCGGGATCACTATCATCAAATACGACCTGCAGATAATGGATCCGGGCTGGTACAAGGCAATCTGTCCCGGCAGGGGAAGCCAGAAGCGCTGGTTCGAGGCCCAGGAGGCGGCTGTTGAGATATTCGGGCGTGACGGCAGCGTCAGAGGCGATCTTGTGGCAGGTATCGAGCCAATGGAAGGCATGCTCGCGGGAATCGAAGAACGAATCTCGAAAGGAGTGCACTGCTACCCGAACCCGTTTTACCCGTTGCCCGGCACCCCGCTGGCCTACATGAGTCCGCCTTCGGCTGAGTGGTACATGGAGGCCTTTGAGAAGACCGCCGAGATCTATACCCGCCATGGGTACTCTTCGGATCTCGGCTACGAGCCGGCTAATCAGTCAGACGCAACAGTTGAGATGAGGGACGACACGGCGTATTCAATTGATTCTACGATAGGAGAGCTGCTGGCTGATGAAAAGGCCAGAGCTATCCTGGAGAAACATGTGCCCGGTTCGACAACCGACCCAGAGATAGACCAGGCAATGAACATGACTCTCAAGCAAGCAGCCTCTCATTCTCAAGGACAGGTGACCGACGAAACATTAAAGGCGATTGCCGAGGATTTGAGCAAGCTATAGGTATTCCCCCATCCATCCAGAACGCGGTCCATCTCAAGATTTAGACATTCCCAGACATGTTGCCTTTGGGGTCCCTCTTTTGATTAAGCAGAATCTTTCTCGATCTGATTGCATAAGAGGGAAGAATACCTTAGAGTCTGTCGAATAAGTCCGAAATCGCCGTTTCCGGCCATTTCAATAGTCGTACATTCGATGGGTTACAGATCATGAAATCAAAGAAATGGACATTTTCGACTGCCTCAACAATATCTCTTGGTGAGGGAGCATCAGATGCAAACAGTATATGATTTAGGAAGGAGAGAGCAGCAATGGCAACACAACCGCACGAAGTCGTAACAAAGTCGATACCCCTTACTGATCGCGTTCAGAGGGGATGTGAAGATATAGAGGCGATACGGTTCTCCAAGCAACCCCTGTGGAGAAAACATCTGACCGTCCTATCGGATGAAACCGTCAGCCTTCCGCTGGTGAAAAGAAAAGCACTGGCTATCGATAAGCAGCTGTCCGAAATGCCGGCAAAAATTAAGGACTACGAGCTGATTGTAGGTCACCTGTTCCAATGTTCCCTCGGCACCGGTGTGCCCTTTCCCGCCTATGCCACGTCAGAAGAGCTCCTTGCTTCTGAAGAGAGATTTGCCTTTCCCGGCGCCATTTTCGGACACCACTGCCCCAGCTATGGACGTTTTCTGAAACATGGCATCGGTGGGCTGCGACGGATGGCAGAGGAAAAGCTGGCCGAAGTCCGGCAGAAAGGCGAAGACACGGACACAGCGTCCTGGTACGAAAGCGTCATTATGTCTCTTGACGCCCTTGGCCGTTTCATGCTTCGGTATCATGACCTGGCACGCGAGCTTGCCGAAAACGGTGCCGGCCCTGGCCGGAAAGAAGAGCTTCTCACTGTCGCGGAGATTTCAAAGCATCTGTCGGAAGAACCCCCCAGAACATTCCGTGAGGCCATTCAGGCCTTCTGGTTTGCCCATGCCGCTTTCCAGGCCACTAACAACCTGTTGTCCCTGGGAAGAATGGACCAGTACTTCTGGCCATTCCTGGAAAAAGACCTTGAAAACGGCACCACAACAATAGCGCAGGCCCAGGAATTGATTGATCTTCTCTGGCTCAAGTTCAATGAGCGTCTTCAGTCGTTCGAGTTGGCCAAGAATCATTCGTACTATGTTCCCGACCCGGATGTAATAGCCAAGATGTCCCCGGACGAATTGTCAAGGCTCGGATTCGCTTCGAACCCGTGGGCCGGTTATGCAGGCCATAAGGGGCAGTTCCTAGGGGGTAAAACCACATATGAACTGCTTCAAGCAGAGGGCGAACTCTACAACGAATGGCTCCACACAACCACGGTGGGTGGCCAAACACCGGATGGGAAGGATGCGACGAATCCGGTGACCTATCTTTGCCTTAACGCAGCTTTGCGACTCGGTTT
>JAZFSW010000674.1:0-7801 GCA_036446375.1 Desulfobacterales bacterium
CTTAACGAGAGAATCATCGGCCTCCGGGGGTGCATCATAGGCTTTGTACGTCTCATACCGCGTCATCCATGGGCCAAACCAGCGCATGGCCTCTTTGCTATGGTACCGGAAATACCATCTGTCGTGTTCGATCATGTTGCCAATCTCAGTCACAAAGACCTGCTTAATCATGGTTTTCTCCCTTCAAAACTGTTTAGTGCCAATGCATTGAAATGACATCATCCTCGCTAAAGATCTGTCTCAAAAGATAATCTTGCCACCACTGCGCCAAAGCACCACTGCGCCAAAGCACCACTGCGCCAAAGCACCAAGCAACCAAGGCACGATGCTAGGTCTAATGAAAAGTCATTCTTTGTGCCTTTGTGCCTTAGTGGCACTTCTTCGGGTCTAGCGGGCTCAAGTCTTCAGTATAAAGATATTACAGCCGCCGACGCCCATATTTTGGATCATGCCATACTCGGGATCACCGGGCACCTGCCGGTCTCCGGCCTCTCCCCGCAATTGTTTTACGATCTCGGCCAACATGGCGATTCCGGTGGCGCCCATGGGATGACCGCGGGATTCCAAGCCGCCGTCCGTGTTGACGGCAACCTCACCATCAATATCGGCTGCCCCATCCCAAACGAACTGCCCGCCCTTTCCTTCCTCACAGAACCCGAGTTCCTCAATGGCGAATATCTCACCCGGCGCAAAGGCGTCGTGGACCTGGAGCACCTTGATATCCTTAGGCGTCACATCGGCAAGGTCGTAAGCCTCTTGGCCCATCCTGCGGACAAATCCTTCGGTCACGTCATCACCGACGGCCCTCGGATTGTATTCAGGCGTTCCGCTGGACCAACCGGCAATGGTAATCGGCTTACCCTTATACTTGTGGGCCACTTCCTTTGCACAAATCACAGTCGCTGCGGCACCGTCCGTGCTGGGTGCACACATGCTGCGTGTTAATGGATCGGCAATCATGACGTCGTTCATGACATCCTGCAGCGACATGTCGATCTGGTATTGGGCATATGGGTTCATCAGGGCGTTCTTGTGGCTCTTGACCGAGACTTGGGCAAACTGCTCCGGTGTGGATCCGAATTCCGACATATGACGAACAGCCCTCAGGGCGTATTCTGCGGGCATCAGGAACAGCCCCATCTGATAGGCGAAGAAGGCGTCCAGCGGATCTCCGCCGGCACCACCGACGCCGGCAGTTACCAGGCCCCGCTCCATCTTTTCGACCCCCACGCAGAGAACGACATCATATATTCCCGCAGCGACGGCCCAGGTAGCGATTCGAACCGCGGTAGACGAACTGGCACATGCCTTCTCGACGTTATCGACCAGGATACCGTTTCGAGCCATTGCCCCGAAGACGTTCAGACCGGTTGAAGTAATGTTGCTGACCCGGCCGCACCATCCGGCCTGAATATCATCGAATTCAACACCGGCATCATCTAGTGCCTCCTGGATGGCGACGCGACTCATAGCCTCGACACCCTTGTCGGGCCATCTGCCGAATTTGTGCATACCGGTGCCGATAATGCAGACCTCTCGCAATTTCTTCCATGCTTCCTTATTAACTCTATTCCTGACTCTACTCACGTAATCCTCCCTGGTTTCCATCCTAAACAAGCAAGGTCATAGATGGACACTTCCTGTTTGTTATTCTAAGCAGCCCTGAACTTGTAAGATAGCAGCTCGTTGCCCTCTTTGTCTTCAGCCATTACATCAAAGTAGATTTCCAAGGGCATGCCAACCTTTAGATTCTCAAAATCCTTATCGATCACGGATCGGAGAAAGATCCCTTCCTCCATTTCCAAAACGCCGATAGCGTAGGGAACGGTCACAAGAGCGCCGGGAAGTTGCTTGTGGATGATCGTATAGGTGTTGAGCTTTCCACGACCGCTTAGGGCGACCGTCTCCATCGATTCTGACCCGCAGTTCTCGCAGCTCCACCTTTTGTAATTGAAATGGGTGCCGCAAGCCGTGCATCGCTGTCCCTCCAGATAGGGCTTTTCGTTTGGATCATCGGGAATGACAAAAAGACCCGGTTTTAGTGGTAGTTGTTTCTTTTCTTTGCTCATATTCTGTCTCCATCTTGCTTGCGCATGATTTATCTCAAAAGAACATTTCGCCACTAAGACACAAAGGCACTAAGGGGAACCAAAACGAATGACTTTTTTTCGTGTCTTGGTGCCTTCGTGGCTATTTTGCCCGGTTTAGCCAGGACTATTGATGGTGATTTTGCCACAAAGACACATCGGCGCTAAAGCCCTAGGGCACGAAGTTTAACTGCAAGAGATTGCTTTTCTTTGTGTCTTGGTGCCTTTGTGGCAATCCTAGCTTCTTTGGCCGTGTGCTACTCAATAACGCCTTCGATCACCAGTTCCTCAAGTTGATCGTCCGTCATGCCGAGAATCTCTTTGAAGACATACTCGGTGTGCTCACCAATCAGGGGAGCCGGTCGCATTTCATAGCCGGCCTTGGAAAACAGATAAGGCGGTCTTCGCACATTCTGTCTCCCGAGCACTGAATGATCGACAGGCATGAAGCCTTGTCGCGCCTGCAGCTGGGGATTATTGGTTTGCATGTCCATTTGAAGTTTCCGGGAACCGGCCGGCACACCGGCGGCCTGCAGCAGGTCCATTGCTTCATCCGGCGCGAGGTTGAGGGTCCATTCACTCACTTTCTCATCCAGCTCGGTTTCGTTTTCTTTCCGCGCTGCAAGTGTGCTGAATTTCGCATCCTTGGTCCATTCCGGGTTGCCAAGAACCTTGCAGAATCCCTCCCACTCCTCATCGGTGTATACGGCGATGGCGCAGAATTCCTGATCCCCCTTACACGGATACACATTATGCGGTGCGGCGTAGGAGCAGTAGTTTCCCTTTCTATTCGCAGACCGTTTGTTTGTCGTGTAGTCCAGGAGTTGCGGGCCCATAAAGTGCAGTCCGCACTCAAGCTCGGCCATATCGAGGTATTGCCCCTTGCCGGTTCGGCGCCGGTAGTCGAGGGCCGCGCCGATCGCCAGCACATTGAACATCGGGGCGACCGTATCGGTGTAGGCCCCGAGGTCCACCGGTTCGCGATCCGGCCACCCGGAAATGTGGCTGAAACCGCAGAGAGCTGTCAGTTGATTGCCGAAACCCGGGTGGGTATTGTAGGGGCCAGTCTGGCCATGCATGCATGCGCTGAGCATGATGATGTCGGGCTTAACCTTTCTCAATTCCTCGTAGCCCAGACCCATTCTATCCATTGTGCCGCCGGAGAAATTATCGACGACCACATCCGCCTTGGCGATCAGATCCTTGACGATTTCCACTCCCTTCGGGTAGGCAAGGTTGAGGGTGGCACTGAGCTTATTGGTATTGAATATGCCAAAGGGAAAGCTATTATCCAACCCTGGTTCATTATCCTTGAAGGGGCCCATGGTCCGCCAGAAGCCCGGCCGGGTGGCACTTTCGATCTTGATAACCTCTGCGCCGCAATCCGCCAGTGTTTTAGTGGTTTGCGGGCCCACGAACGCCCACGTAAAATCAATTACCCTTATTCCCTCAAGCACTTTGGTTGGCATGCTCTCTTCTCCTTGTTTTCCAACTGAATGTCGTCTTTACTTAGTACTACCCGGGCAAGCCGGAGAGAGTGCCACGAAGGCACAAAGGCACAAAGAAGAGCTCTCTATTGCGGTTTAACTTCGTGTCTCAGGTGCTTTGACGCCGACGTGTCTTCGTGGCAAGATCATTCTTTCAGGTTAATGCTTCGCAAACATGATGCGATGTCGATACATAGGTACTGATCCGCAGCTATATTACCCCGCTTTGTTTCAAGGCCAGGACCTCTTGCGCCGACATCCCCAGCTCTTCCTCAAGAATCTCCTTGTTGTGCTCACCGATAAGCGGCGGCCGGCGGGAAACAACTGCGGGCGCTTCCGAGAACACGCCGAACTCACCGGGGTATGTGACCGAAGCGTTCAGCTCCGGATGCTCCAGCTCCTGCCAGAATCCTCTTGCCTCCAGTTGGGGGTTCTGCAGGGTGTCCTCGCAGGTGCTTACAGGATAGACCATCGCCTTGAATTTCAGAGCACCTTCCAGGAGTTCCGCTTTCGTATGCTTCGCAAAAAACGCCAGCGTCGGTTCTTCCATCTGGTCGGCCTGCTCCCAGGTGACGTAGCGCCAATCGAAGGCGTCCCAATCGACCTCTTTCAGGTATCCCGCCATTCCTTCGCTGTCCATCCATTCGACCAGGGGCGAATTCCAGCGTTTGGCATTCGGACCGGCCCACCAGAGCAAAATGACATACCCATCTTTACAGGGCCAGATCCGCCTGATCATGGTGGGATTTACAAATGTGCCCCCTCCGGACCGTCCCTTCCGTAAAAAGGGACTGCCATCGTCCTCCTTGTCGTCCGCTTTATCATCCGTTTTGTCAGAGGGCGGTTCCTCAACGGCGCGACGATAGGCCGATGCGCCCCTGGAGACCGTCTCATGGATGGAAACATCAACATACTGGCCTTCCCCCGTTGTGCCCCGATGGAAGAGCGCCAGCATCGCAGCACTGGCCGCCTCCATTGAACCCAGGAGTGATGTCTGGGGGTGACCGCCGATCCAGATCGGGGGGCGGTCCGTATCATCAAATTGATCCATCATCCAGCCAAGAGCGGCGGCGACGATGCCCGAGTCCTTGTAGTCTTTATAGGGACCGGTTTGGCCGAAGGGACTGAGGGCGACCATGATAATGCCCGGATTAATCTTCTCAAGAACATCGTAGCCCAATCCGATCCTATCCATGTATCCCGCAGGATAGGACTCGGTAATGAAGTCGGCAGTTCCCACCAGCTTCTTAAAAATAGCCTGCCCGTCCGCCGATTCAATATCGAGTGTGATCCCCCGCTTGCTGGTGTTAAACGCCCACCAGAAAAGGCTCTTCTCCGGATCCGGATCGTCTTGATAGAAGGGACCGATGTCGCGAGCCATATCCCCCCCGGGCCGTTCGATCTTAATCACATCCGCCCCAAGGTCCCCAAGGAGTTTGCCTACAAGCAGACCATGCAGATCCGTCAGATCCAACACCCGATAGGGGGTAAGCATTCCTTCCTTTTTCTCTTCCATCACTTTCTTTGCCTCCTCATGATCGGTAATACTTATCTGAAACTACGTTGAGGTACCGGTATTCGTTGATCGGTTGCGCTGCTCGTTACGTTAGTCGTCCATCGGTTGCGTCACGCCATGGCGCGATCGATCGGTTTTCGGTTGGGTTCTTACCGCAACCCATCCACCGCAATCCCGCCTGGGGCGGGACGCAACCCCAACCGACTAACGCAGTTTCAAGCTATATCTCCCTGGCCACTTCATTCGCCGTCCAAATAGCGCGATGGATATCTTTAACGCCTCTGCAGTCACCGATCTTATGGATCTCAGCCACTTTTCCTTCTAACGCGTCAAAGAGAGCATCATTGCTTTTTCGTCCCCTCGAAACGATGAGGGTGTCATAGGAAAGAACCTTTTCCCCGTAACCCTCTTGGAGGACCCTGATGCCGTCGTCGGTGATTTCCTTCACTTTCACATTGAACAGCGTTTCCAGGTTGTCCGGCTTCTCAAGTCCCGGATGGAGCCTGATGAACGAATGGTCGGTGATCTTTCGAAAGAGCCAGACGCGTCTGAACATGGGTACTTCAGCAGCCAGAGACGCTTCGCCGCCGCCGATCAGGGTAACATCCTTTCCGCTTTCAGCCAGGGACACGGCATACTCGGCCCCGGGGAATCCCCAGATCACAACCCGCTGGCCGATCGCTTCCTTCCGTCTCAGGGCTTCAATATGGGTCATCGTCCGGGGAGCCCCTTCGGCAACGGCCGGCACCGCCAGAGATGATCCGGTTGCCACGATCACCGCATCCGGCTTAAGCACCTCAACGTCTGCTGCTGTTACCTCGCGGCACACCCGCACATCCACCTGCAATTTGCGCATCTGAGCGGTCAGATAGTCGATGATATTGCCGAAACTGGCCATTAAAGGATCAAGAGCCAGGGTTCCCACGATACCCCCGAGCTGGGCTTCTTTCTCCATCAGCGTTACCTGGTGGCCCCTTTCGGCGAGTATCCTCGATGCCTCCATGCCGGCCACACCGCCGCCGATGACCAGTATCTTCTTGGGCGCATCGGTTTTTTCCAACGGGATGGGTTCATCCTGTAGATCGTAGTTAATCACGCATGGCCTGCCACAGCCGCCGCCGGCGGCAGGAGCCACCTGGTCGCCGATACACCTTCGTGTTTCCTCCGGCCGTCCTTCGAAGTACTTCCTGGGGGTATCCGGATCTGCGCACAATTGCCGGCCCATATAGATGATGTCTGCTTTGTCTTCCTGCAGGAACTTCTCGGCCATTTCCATATCCACGATCTTGCCAACACCGAATACCGGCAGATCGGTCACTTTCTTAACGGCCTCAGGCAAATGGATCACCGCACCCCGGGGGAAATAGGCAGGCAGGAAGATATGATCGGGTGACTGGGTAATAATCCCCTGGGTAATCGACAGGCAATCCACCCCATAGGTTTCCAACTCCGGGACGATATGCTTACAGGTATCTTCTATGGTAACGCCCCACTTTCCTATGAACTCCTCGGCGCTGAATCGGACACATATGGGGAAATCGTCACCGACGGCATCTTTCATTGCCCGTATCGTCTCACCGGTAAAACGCACCCGCCCCTTCCAGTCGCCGCCATACTGATCCGTCCGGCGATTGAAATAGGGGGACAGGAAATTGGCGTGAAGGGTAATGGAATGACCGGCGTGCAGCTCGACACAATCCAGTCCCGCGGTCTTTGCCCTGCCTGCTACTGCCGCGCATGTTTGAATGGTGTCCTCAATCTGTTCGATAGTCATCTCTGGGCGAGGGGCAGAGGCGCCGCTTGATCCGCCGCTGGGCTGGCGGAACATGGCAGACATCGGTTCATCGAACCTGTGGTACTCGCTCGGATAGGGAGGCGGAGAGGGAGCCCTGCCGGCGGTATAGCCGGGGGGACCCAATTGCATCCCGATTTTGCAGTCATGGGAATGCATTGCATCTGCCAGTTTCGCCCATTCGGATATGTGACTGTCGTCAACCAGTCCCTCAAGGGGCCGTGCCTCCGGCGGCCCCGTTTTTACGAACTCGCGATATGCGTCAGGAAACGGGGTAATATTGGTGCCGCCCATCATAACAAAGCCAGCACCACCTTGAGCCCGCTTTTCAAACCAACGGATTGTCAAGTCCGTAATCCTTCCTTCCGCCGACGCGGGCATGTTGAAAAACGGGGCAGAGGCAATCCGGTTTTTGAGCGTCATCCCTTTGATCTGAATCGGTTGCAGGATCTTTTGTTCCATCGTCGGTCCTTTCTGTTGATTCTATCGTTACAGACCCTGTCCTTTGGGCGGGTCATGCGATTCTGGCTGTGCCGACGCCGGATGGCCAGGACAGTTCTAAGTGAACTAAAGTGCACTAAAGTGAGCTAAAGTTGAGGATTGCGCTTTCAGCGCAGGGCATTTGTATGATTGGTGGAGTGAAGCGACGCCACGCTTCAGCTCACTTCAGCTCACTTTAGGCACTTTAGCTCACTTTAGTCACTTCACACTTGGTAACCAAGACAAGAACGGCCCCTTTTTGGGGGCAAACCAAGGCCTGGTCCTTTGGTCCAGGATGCTTCACTTGGCGAAAAGTGGTTTCTATAAGGCGTTTGAATGTAATCTGCATGGGTGACTCTCTGTAACTATAATAGCATCATACCTCAAGCCCTGAACCTCTGAACCTTGAACCCAGAACCCATATTACAGCGCATGCTCC
>JAZFSW010000675.1:0-4242 GCA_036446375.1 Desulfobacterales bacterium
CCGATGGGATCAAAATCCTGTATTATGGACAGAGCCGTTTCAACTCTTTCCGGTGTTGCTCCACTTAGCTCTGCCAGCTCTTCCACGGTGGTTTCCAGATAACCGTCCGGATTCAGGTTGCCGATGATAAGACTGCCGATGGTTTCTTCTTCGGGAGAAAGTGCGGTCATGAGCAGCTGCCAGAGGAGGTGATCGTTGAGGGATTCTTTCTGGGCGGTAAATGAATCGATACTCGAGGTTTCTCTGGTTTCGGTCTCCTGGCTGACGCGACCGGATGCTGCCGTATCCTGGAAATAACTGCTCCAGTCAATATCCTCCTGAATATTTTCTTCAATGGTTACTTCCCGATCCGGTGAGGGATCTTCGGGCAGAGCTTCTGTTTGCTCCATCAGGGTCTCTTCAGCCGATGGCTCCTCGACTTCTCCTTCCAGGGCAGGGTTTTCTTCAAGCTCCTGGCTGACCATCTCCAGCAGTTCCTGTTTGGATAGCTGCAGCAGTTTAATCGCCATTTGAAGCTGCGGCGTCATTATCAGCTGTTGACTTAGTTTGAGTTGTTGTCGAAGTTGGATGGCCATTTTATAACCTGAACTCGTTTCCCAAGTATACGCTGCGGGCCGTTTCGCTACTGGCGATTGTTTCCGGGCAACCCGATTCGATGACCTTGCCGTCACATAGAATATAGGCCTTGTCACAGACACCGAGGGTCTCCCGGACATTGTGGTCCGAGATAAGAATACCAATGTTTCGGTCTTTCAGATGCTCGATAATGTTCTTGATGTCGGCTACCGCCAGAGGATCAATGCCGGCAAACGGTTCATCAAGGAGAATGAAAGACGGCGATGTGGCCAGGGCACGGGTTATTTCCAGCCGTCGACGCTCGCCCCCGGACAGCACGCTGGCTTTTTGATCGGCCAGCTGTTTTATCCCCAACTCATCAAGCAGTCGATCGGCCTGATCCTCCCGCTCCGATTTCGACAGGTCCAGAGCTTCCAGAATCGCCAGGATATTGTCTTTTACCGTCAACTTTCTGAATATCGACGTTTCCTGGGGCAGGTAACTGATTCCCTTTCGTGCCCTGAGGTACATCGGGCAGTCTGTAATATTCTCCTCATTGAGGAACACCTGCCCGCCATCCGGATCGATCATGCCGATGGTCATATAGAAGGTCGTGGTTTTCCCCGCACCGTTGGGTCCGAGAAGGCCGACCACCGCCCCGCTCTGGATATCAAGGCTTACCGAATTGACAACGCTCCTGCCCTTATAGATCTTGACGAGGTCATGGAGAACCAGTTCAGCCATTTTCCTTAATTCCTCCCCTTATGCTCTTGAGGGGGCTATTGAGAACCCGTTCTGTCATCTTCCTTCACTTTTCCCGCGTTGTCCTCACTGTAAAAAACCGCATTGACCCGCTGGTTACTGCTTCCTTCAACAGTAATATGTCCATCGGTTCTGTGATAGGTTATCGTGGTGCCGGTAATCGAATGTTCACCCATCATTACCCGGGGGTTTCCACCCGATAGCACCAGGACCTTCTCATCGGTTCGGTATATCGCCTGGTCGGCGGTGGCGATCCTATCGTCAACGGTGATGGTAACCGCATCGCTGGCCACGATTCTTTCGATCGTTGTTTCGTCGGCTGACAATTGCGCATTGCCGGCCCCGTTGCCCCGGAAAAATATCTTGATCCGGTCGGCCGTGATGATCATATTTTCCTGGATTGCCCGGACGTTGCCGCTAAATTCCGCAGAGCGGATGTCGCTGTCCACATCCAACCTATCGGCCGTGATGGTTGTCAGGGCTCCTTTTTCGGTTTTGGGTGCAGTACCCCCCGGAGTGGCAGCCGGGCTTTGCGTATCGGCTGCTCCGGTTTCTACCCCGGGCATTCCAACCGATATCAGTATCACCGTGAGAACAGGGCCAATCGTTCTGCGCCAGGCGATTCGGCGATCTGTGCCCATGGGGTTAAATGGTGCCACTCAACGTTCCTTTGATATTTCCTTTGAAAACCGTCCGGTTCGTGTGCAAATCAAACACCATGGTGTCTGCTCTGATGCGTATCCGATCTCCTGAGATCTTTACCGGTGTTGTGGAAGTGATCCTCCGGTTCTTATGCTCATAGTGCAACGTATCGGTCTCCAGTGAAAATCGGGCAAAATTCATTGTCACATGATCCGTGACCGCTATATCTTTTGAATCCGTATCCAGCCGTCCCTGTTCTGCCTTCAACAGCACCCGATCCTTGTTTTCCAGAAAGAACGTGATCGATGGTGCTTTCAAGATAGCCTGCTTAGTTTCGTTGGTGTACTGGATCGAGTCGGCATCAAGGCGCCATTCCAACACACCGTTTCGGGTCGACTCCTGGTGAACACGATTTAAGGCAATGCCCCCTTCCCCCAGAAACGGCAACATCCGTTCGACGGGGGAGTCATCCGGCGATCTGTAACTGACAAACACCGCCACCAGCAGTGCCGATGTGGCGACAGCCACCCCTATCAGCACTCGTTTCACATGCTTTGGGTATTTTCGCGTAAACACCTTTCCTACAACCATTTTTCCAGAATCGTTTCCCAGTGGCCCTGGGCTTTCAAGATCCCCTCGCAGACTTCCCGGACTGCACCGGCTCCCCCCTTTGCCACGGTGACCAAGTCCGCATGGTTCCGGACGATTTCATCGGCATCAGCAACCGCGATGGCACATCCGATGTGTTTCAACAGGGCAAGGTCCGGTAGATCATCGCCCATGGCGGCTGTGTTATCCGCTGTCACACCGGTTTGTTTCAGAATCGTGCTTAATGCCGCGGCTTTATCATCGACGCCCTGGTAAAGCAATGAAATACCGAGGTTGGTACATCGATGGGCAAGTGCCTCTGAACGTCTGCCGGTAACGATACTTACCATGATCCCGGCATCCTGCAGAAGGCGTAATCCGAGGCCATCCTTTGCATTGAATGTCTTTAGCTCCTCGCCACTGTCACTATAAACGATACTGCCATCGGTCAGCACGCCGTCCACATCAAGTATCAGGAGCTCTATCTGTTTGAGTTTTACCGAGCTGTCTGAAGACATCCATTCAACCCTGAGCACTCCCCTGGCTGGGGCGGAGCGCCATCTTATCCCTTAGTCGCTTCCCCGGTCCGGGTCCTACTTACCACCTCGTGGATTGCTTTGAGCTGGGAAAGCAGACCTTCCAGATCGTCGAGTTTCAACGAATTGGGGCCATCACACAAAGCAGCATCCGGATCCCTATGGACTTCAAGAAATATGCCGTTTGCCCCTGCTGCAACGGCCGCTCTGGCCAGGATGGCCGCATATTCCCGCTGACCACCCGACTGCTTTCCCTTGCCTCCGGGAAGCTGAATGCTGTGGGTGGCATCAAAGATCACGGGGTAGCCGGTTTCCTGCATGATCTGAATGCCCCTGAAATCCACCACAAGATTGTTGTAACCAAACATCGCACCCCGTTCTGTTAACAGAACCTGATGGTTTCCTGCCGTGGTGATCTTGTTTACCACATGAGCCATGTCCCATGGGGCGAGAAACTGGCCCTTTTTAATATTTACCGGCTTATCTGTTTTGGCTACGGCAACGATCAGGTCGGTCTGCCGGCATAAGAACGCAGGTATCTGGATAATATCGAGCACGTTTGACGCTGCATCGACTTCTTCCACACGGTGAACGTCAGACAGTATGGGGACGCCCAGATCGGCCTTGAGTCGTTCAAGGATGGCCAGCCCCTTTTTGGCACCCGGGCCCCTGAAGGCATCCAGGGACGTTCGGTTGGCTTTATCATAGGATGCTTTGAAGACAAAAGGTATCGCCAACCGGTCGGCCAGTGTTTTCAGAAACAGACCGATGTCATGGGTCAGGTCATAGTCTTCAATGACACAGGGCCCTGAAATCAGCACGAGGGGTGATCCGGATCCGACAGAAATAGGCCCGACAGTTACGATATGATTCATGGGGTGCTACCTGGGGGTGCCGCCTGTTATTGTTTATCCCTGATCGCCAAGGGTTTTCCATCCCGTTTCTCTGTCAATCGTCGTCGTTTCTCCGACTCGCCACTGCTCGGTACGGTTCTTCTGCTACCGTTCAACCCGAAAATCAACGTCGTTTCCGCCAAGGATCACCCCGGGAAACGCCTCGGGATTTCATGCCGTAGCAAAAATTGTGCCTTAATGGGTAAATACTTATCCTGAATGACGATAAAAGTCAAGAAACGAAAAGAAAATCAGGACTTGATTCC
>JAZFSW010000676.1:0-3476 GCA_036446375.1 Desulfobacterales bacterium
ATCGGGGAAGAAATGCTGTCAATCGGTTGGGGTTGCGATGCTCGTTTCGGTTGCCGTATGTGGGTTGCGGCAAAGACTCAACCTAGAACCGATCCACCAGACCAGCAGCGCAACCGATCAACCAAACCCGGGACCTCAGCGTACTTCCATGGGAGCGCTAAAGGAGGTTGGTAGCCGCCGACAGCGGATCTCCGAATCCAGAACCCCTACGATCCCTACAAATCAAACTGGGCTCTGATCTTAAACGTCCGGGTGGCGGGCAGGTTGAGGATATGGGTCACCCCGGTTTCACTGGTGATCTGTTTGAGGTTATTTTCGATCTCTTCCATAGAGGGACCGATAAAGGTGAACCAGACGTTGAAAGGGTTGTCCCGCGTGTAATTATGGGTAACACCCGGATAGCGATTCACCACACTGGCGAAATCGTCAATACCGTCTTCAGGCACCGATGCAGCACAAAGGGTGCTGACGAAGCCCACTTTTCCCGGTACAAAATTCCCGCCGATGCGGCGGATAATGCCGCTGTCCTTTAACCGGGCTACCCGTGTCAGTACATCGGCCTCGGCAAGGTTCAGATCTTCGGCAATTTCACGATAGGGCCGGGAGGTTATGGGAAAGTCCGACTGGATTCGGTTCAATATCGCCCTGTCGGTATCATCCATTGGGCTCTCTGTATCGGCGCGCTTCGTATCGGTTGTTGGCATTCGTAATATCCTCGTCTGAAACTACATTTCTATCTCTCACAGACCTGCCCGCCATCGGCTTCGCCTTCAGGCTAGGTGGGCGGGGCTCACAGAGGCCACAGAGTAACTCTTGATGGATTGCGCCTATGCGATTCAGGTGCAAATCATCGCCCTTTACCATTAATATTTAGAGTCTTTCCTTTGCGTCTTTGCGGCTTTGCGCGAGAATAAGCTTTGTGGTCGTCTATCTAGTTTCTTTCTCGATGAACCCGGTTGCTATCCAAGCCAAAGGCAGCGTCCGTGCGCCGCTACTCCCCGCTGAAACTCACATGCACTTTCCGGGTTCTCGGTCCATCAAATTCGCAGAAGAAGATTCCCTGCCAGGTTCCCAGCACCAGTTGGCCTTCTTCGATCGGTATCCATTCCGTGGCACCGACCAGTGTTGATTTTACATGGGCCGGTGAATTGCCTTCCCCATGGCGGTAGTCGGCTTCCCAGGGAATGACTTTGTTTAGAATCATCAAGATATCCCTTGGAACGCTGGGGTCTGCATTTTCATTTATCGTCACGGCCGCTGTGGTATGGGGGATATAAACGAGACAATGCCCCTGTTGCGGTCCTGATGATTCGACCGTCCGCTGAATGTCTCGGGTGATATCGATGAATTCGGTTCTCGATTTGGATTTTACAGTTATCATCATCGTCGAAGGGGTCCCCTATTTGACAAGCGTGAATCGAAGTTTCTGAACGAACGCATCAAGCGCGGGCCGAGCGTCCCGGGGGATTTCGCGTTCAAGAAAGCGCCAGCTCTGATCGGATGCTGACCACTCTGCGCGGTTTGCCATGCCCCGGTTTCCGTCCAGGAAGACCACACCGACCTGGTATCCACCCGGGCCTGGATCGCTATCCATGTCGTATAGGATACCGTATACGATAGCACGATTTCCTGCGACCTGTATCTCATCGCCCCTTTTGATTTCGGGGGGAGCGGGCTCATCTTTCTCTGGTCTGTCGGGCATCTCCGGTTCTTCCTCCCAGTTTTCTCCAGGATGTGCATGCTATAGCCGCTTTATGTTACAAAATCAAGCCAATCAGAACCCCAGATCTCACGTGGTTCTCAATAATCATTTGATCATTTACCCCTGACAGGATATGCAACCAACTGCAGGGGAGTGGATGGATAAGGCAATATCCCCGGTGGGGATTACATCAGGCAGAGGCGGGACATCCGTGACAGGGCAGGGCGAAACACATTCCATTGATAGACCGAGAATCATCGTCATCTGTGGCCCCACCGGACTGGGCAAAACGGCTGTGGCCGTGACACTTGCCGAGGCGTTTCATGCTGAGATTATCAGCGCAGACTCCATGCAGATCTATCGGCATATGACCATCGGAACAGCCAAACCCACCCCCCTGGAGCAGGCGGGGGCGCCACATCATATGATCGATATTGTGGATCCGGATCAGTCCTTCGATGCGGCTCAATATGCTCGGATGGCTCGCGCGATTGTCGTCGATCTTCATGGGAAAGGCCGATCGGTTCTCGTGGTGGGCGGCACCGGACTGTATATTAAAGCCCTTGTCCACGGTCTCTTCCAGGCCGAGCCCCCCGATCCGCATATCCGGCAGCGCCTGAAAGAAGAGGTCGAAACCATCGGAATGGATGTGCTTTACCGCCGGTTGGTGGCCGATGATCCTGCTGCTGCCGGGAAGATACACGCCAATGATCAGTTTAGAATTATCCGGGCACTTGAGGTGAGAGAGGCAACGGGACAGCCGATATCCGATCTTCACCAGGCCCACGGATTTGTTGACGAACCCTTTGCAGTGTTGAAAATCGGTTTGCACATGGAGCGCGATGCACTCTATGACCGGATCAACCGGCGGGTTGATGCGATGATCGATAAGGGATTGCTGGCCGAAGTTCAGGGCCTTTTGACCATGGGCTATTCAGCGGATCTGAAATCGATGCAGTCCATCGGCTATCGACATATGGCGGCCTTTATCCAAGGGCATCTTTCCTGGGACGAGGCCGTTCGGACATTGAAACGGGATACCCGACGATACGCCAAGCGACAACTGACCTGGTTCAACAAGGATCCGGGCCTGTTGTGGATGAATCCGGACAACCCCGACGCCATCCGCCTGCAGATCGAACACTTCCTGCAGAATCGGCAGACAGAACCCCAGTAGAGTTTTCTCTGTCTGTAATCCCTATCATTTCACTCGACCCCTTGACCCCTCGACTTCTGGAACCCTTGGACCCTCCTCACCACCTACGTTGGTGAAGCACCTTCCACCAAAACCGCCAACCCCTTGAGACCATCGAGTTTCAGTGTGGCTGAGGAGTCAAAGCGGATGTGTCGCAGGTGGGCGGTCTGATCCACCGGCTCAAAAGAGCCCAGCCATTGCCAGTCCACCGATTGACCCTTGTCCGATGACACGGTGATATAACTGATACCCAATGACGTGATGTTGTGGAAAAAATGAGATCCATGGGAAGGGTCGGCATGGAGCTTTTCGATCGATACTTCAATGATGGCCGTTACCCTGGAAATATCGTTCCAGGTGACGGGGATACCGAGCCAGTGATCGGCCGATCCCCACCGTCCAGGACCGATGAGGAGATAGTTGCGATCCTCCCGTGCCATCTGTTGGTTGATACGGCTGATTTCGGTTGCGATCTCCCGGGTGTGTGATGCATCAAATGCCTCGGGATCGACGTAAACGATGTCGGTGATCTCTTCGATTCTCCCATTGCCCATTGCCCGGTCTGAAATGATTCTTGCC
>JAZFSW010000677.1:0-8474 GCA_036446375.1 Desulfobacterales bacterium
CAACACTTCCTCTTTGGGAATCTTCAGCTCTGATATCAGAATTGATTCTATCGGTTCCTTTTGCAGTTTCGCATCGTTGGCGGCTTTGTCAAACTCGCTCTGCGTCAGGAATTGATTTTCCAGAAGATAGGAATACATGCCGTTTCTTATCCGTGAATAATCATAACTCTTCTGACGATGTTCTGTGATATCAACCACCGTGCTGGTTTCTTCTTGAGCCGGAACCCGTGAGTCATTCAAAGGGTCACCTTCGGGGGATGATAGACGCGGCGCATCGGTTTCTGCATCGGGGACCTTGCTTGATGACAGATTTTTTATCATGGTATGCTCCATTTCTGATCTTTCGATTCGGCGTAATCGGCCGTGTAATATTGCACGATAACTGTCTCGGATACTATCCTATTGAATATGCGCAAGTAAATGCGATAAAAGTATGATTTTTGGCGTATTTTGGACTGAGAGGATACTAAGCTAAAGGTATTAGATGGCACCGAATATGGCGTATTGGTATTAGGGTTCTGGTATTAGAGATGCCGCTGGGGATTCCGCGAAAGAGCGACAGTGATCGCTCTCAAGGCCTTTAACCGCGGGGAGGAAACACATCCTTTATTCGTGGGGGTCTTCAATACGCTCGAGGGCAGGTTCGGTACGAGACCGGTATGACCAGATCGGTGAGGCGGTGATGCCGACAGAGAAAATGACGGCTGAAATCAGCATGCCGGGAATCATCGCATTCAGGGGCCCGACCGCATCGATGACAAATCCGAGAAGCAACGCACCGAACGGCTGAGAACCGATCGATCCTGCGGTGTAAACGGAAAGAATGCGGGCACGAAAGCGTTCCGGGGCCGATTCCTGAACAATCGCACGCGATGTCGTGCCTGTGATACCCATGTTCAGTCCCCAGAGAAATGTCGCGATCACAACCATCGGCAGGGCCGGTCCGATCCAGTATATGACAAATATCAGGGCACGCGTCAGCTGCATACCCAGAAACAGGCGTCCGGGACGAGCAAGCGGCATGTAACGCAGCATGATGAAGTTGGATACGGCCGCACCAAAAAAGAACAGCACGAGCATCCAGCCCAGAGAGGCAACATCGCCGCCGTAAACCTTGGTCAGGATAAACGGTAAAACGATGGTGAAGGTGCCAAAGTTGAAGATCATTGAGACCAGGTTGAGCAGCATGATCCAGACGATCAGCCGGTCCCTGATGACAATCGTAAAACCATCTTTGAGTCCGACCCAGGTCGAGACAACCGGCCCGCTTTGCGGCGTGGGCGTGAGACCGGTCAGCCGCCGGATCATCAGGCATCCCACCAGTAGAGACAGCGATTGGGTTACCAATACGGTCTCGGTACCGATCACATCCATCTGCCCGGCGAGCGCGAGTCCGCCCAGCTGTATGATGAAACCGAAGCCCATCGACGCGCTGACACCTTCCTGGACCTGACTGCCGGACACGCGGTTGAGGGCCGCAGCGTGTGCCGGACCGGCGTAGGAGGTCACCACACTCATGGCCACCGCCCAGATCGTGACGGCCCAGAAACTCAGATATCCGCAGATAACCACCGCAGCAAGCACAAGCGGGGGCAGCACGGCAAAACCATACATGCGGGTCATCAGTGCTCGTGGATCGACACGATCGGCGCTGACGCCGCCCCACAGCATAAGAAACACGCCCGGCACACCGATGATTGCCTGGGCCAATCCCACCCGATCCGGCGGTGCATTCAGCACACCGATCAACAACCAGGTCACGAGCAGCATCTGCATGGCAAACGAAAACCCGACAAAGGAGGTGGAGGCTACATAATAGCGAAATTGCGCGTTACGCCATATGCTATCCGGCATTCGTCACCACCCTTCGGCGGCTGCACCTCGACGGCCCCGGTATCTGATCCCTTCTGGTTTCTGCCATGCAATTGCCCATCATCGCCATCCTGGTTCCGGATAGAGCGTCGTCTATTCCAGAGGCAGTAATACCTTGGCCCCTTTTTCCACAGAGATTGACACGGCGTCCAGAACCTCCTGGTTCGCAAGACCATCCAGAAAGCTTGGGGACATCTCCTTGTCTTCAACGATGGCGTCGATGAAGTTGCTGACGTTCTCGGTCCAGCCCAGGCCGCCGTCTCTGGGGGTAAATCCATCCGGAACGGCAATCTTCTGCCACCGGTAGGCCCTTGCGTCATCCCCCAGTGACACTTGGAGGTGATCTTTGTCTTCCCAGTTGTAAACCAGCGCTCCCTTGTCACCATATACCTCGATGCGCTGGTAATTGCCCCTTGCTGTGCCGTAGCGACTGCTGACAAAGGTGCCCATGGCGCCGCCTTCAAAACGCGTAAGGAATGTGGCGCCATCGTCAACGTCCACCTTGCCGTTGCCGGAGCCGTCGAGCATCGGGCGCTCATCGACAAATCGGGTCATGTCGGCGACCACCGATATGATCTTGGCATCGGCGTACCACATGGCCAGATCGACGATATGCGACGCTAGATCACCCAGCGCACCGGTGCCGGTGAATTCCTTCTGCAGGCGCCACACGATGGGGGACTTCGGGTTCACCAACCAGCCCTGCATATAGAAGGCATTAATATGAAATATCTTGCCGATCTGGCCGGTTGCGATCAGATCTTTGGCATAGCGCGACGCAGGATGACCGCGATACGTGAAATTAACACCGGTCTTGGCGCCTGTCGCCTTGGCTGCGGCGATGAGTTCCCTGGCCTCGGTGACATTCATCGCCAAAGGCTTTTCGCACATCACGTGCTTTCCGGCTTTGATTGCCGCCAGTGCGATAGGTACATGAACATTGTTGGGTGTGGCAACATCAATGGCGTCGATATCATCCCTGCCAATAAGCTCCTTGTAGTCCTCGGTGATGAAGCTTGCGCCAAATTTCTCAGCAGCGGCTTCGGCACGATCACGTACGATGTCACACACCCCGACGATCTTTGCTTTCGGGTGGGCGTGATAACCCGGCATATGCGCCTGATTGGCAAATCCACCGGTACCCACAATACCCATACGAACTTCTGATTGGGCCATAATAATCTTTTCTCCTGTTAGATTGAGGTTAATGTAAGCTGAAATAGCTACTGGACTGCATCCGCAGATAAGGAGCTGTTTTGGCGAGCCGAAATATGGCAAAAGCAAAATTGCCTGTCAAGGGATAAACCTGCGCCATTTGCGGATAGAAACCCGATTAGCCCACAGCCAGGGCCACCACAGCAAAGAGTCCGATAACCAGGAGCATTGGTGAAATATCCTCCCGCTTCCCAATGGCAAGCTTGATAAGGATCCAACTCAAGAAACTCCAGATAAGCCCCTGCGTAATAGAGAAGGTCAGCGGAATCAATACGATACTTAGAAAGGCCGGTATGGCATCGTCGAAGTTTTCCCAGTTGATTTTCACAACCGGTTTCATCATGAATACACCGACCAGGGCCAGGGCCGGTGCTGTCGCTATGGCCGGCACGATGGAAAGCAGCGGCGAAAGGAACATGAACGGCAAGAACAGAATACCGGCAACGACGGCGGTCAGACCCGAACGACCGCCTTCTTCAATACCTGCTGCCGATTCAATGTAGCTGGTGGCAGCGCTGGTTCCCAGTATCCCCGAAATGGTGGTGCCTATCGAATCGACGATCAGAGACTCTTTGATGTTTCGCGGATCACCGGATGAATCTTTCAGGTCACCGGCTTCGGCTACACCCACAAAAGTGGAAATACTGTCAAACATATCGGTAAAGAGGAAGGTGAAGATCACCGGCAGCATTGACAACTCCAGCGCACCGAGAAAATCCATTTTCATGAGCAGACTGAAATCGGGAGAAGCGAAAACCCCATTCCAGCTGACCAGCGTGGGGTTTCCGAAGTTTACCGCACTTGCGTTTCCCCAGAGGCGTCCGATGGGAACGGCCAGTAGGGTTGTCAGGCCAATACCCAGAATCAGCGCTCCCCTGAACCGAATGACAACCAGGATCGCGGTAATGATGAATCCTACCAGAAACGTAATGGTGATTGCATTTAGAGGACCGCGTCCGACTATCGTTGCGGGGTTAGAGATGATGAAGCCCGCGTTCTTGAGGCCGATCACGGTAATAAACAGCCCGATGCCGGCTGCCACGCCATAGCGAATCTGATTGGGGATCGCCAATAGGATCAGTTTGCGAATCTTGAAGATCGAGAGGGCGAGAAAGATAATCCCGGACCAGAACACGGCTCCCAAAGCCTTTTCCCAGGAGACACCCATGCCGAGAACAACGGTGAAAGCAAAAAAGCTGTTCAGCCCCATACCCGGGGCAAGCACGATGGGATTCTTCGCATATATGCCCATCATGATACTGCTGAAGGCACTGACCAGGATCGTTGATGTCAGCACGCCGCTGAAAGGCATGTCTGCGTTCTTAAGAATAGCGGGATTGACAACGATGATATACATGGTTGCCAGAAAAGTTGTGATTCCGGCGAGAATCTCTGTCTTTACATCGGTATGGTATTTCTCAAGATCAGGAAATATTCCCATCCTCCCCTCCCCTTTCAACCCTCCCCGGCGTCATCCATTAAGGGTTTGCACAGGATCTCATGAACACGAAGCTTGGTCCACTGAAGGCTGGGTGCCGCCGTCATAACAACAGCAAAATCAGCGCCGCTACCGGTGCCTGCTACGGCAATGATTTTCTCCTTTCCTGCGACACACCCCCCATCGCATGCCATCATGGTGATTTCCACAACGACTTTGAGCCCCTGACCGAAAATCCGAAGCAGATTTGCCATGATCGTGGGGGTCTTGGTTCCATACAGCTCATCGGTATGAAACAGCATGGTGCCGAAATGAACCCGATGACCCCTTGTTTCAAGTTCTGCCCCAAGTTCCGGCGGAAATGGGTTTCCGCCGCCGACACCATGTGACCAGGGAACGATCACCAGCTCAATCCCCGTTCCCTCAAACGCATCGGCGGCTGCTTTCGCCGTGCCGCCCCGCGTGGATGCAAGCACAACCTTCGTGATGCCCCGTGCCTGGGCTCTTTCCTTGACAAGTGAAAGCACCTGCTCGGTGTTTTCTATCCCTGGTTTTTCGAAATAGACAATCTTTTCTTCCATGGCAATCTCCTTTCTTTGAGAGGTCCTGTATACGATATGGGGGTTTATGTCGCTGCGTTCCTCATTGCGTCAATGACGTTGTGAAAGCTTTCCACCTGTGGATCTGCGGGCGGCGGATTGAGAACCCGGTTTAGAAATGCCAACCCTTCTTGTGACCGAGACGCCAATGTAGCACCGACATGATCGGCACCTCTGACCAGGTGGTATTCATGGCCGATGCCATTATCCCTGAGTATGCGGTGTAAAAATTCGGCTCCCCTGTCTAGGCCAAAGCCGTCCTGGTCTCCACATTCGAGGTATATCTCCAGGCCGGACGCTGCAATGGTCCGCGCATGTTTAAGGGCAATATTGGCCGGATTATTCTGTTTCCAGTAGGCCTCGTCCACCGGGTTGCCATATATGGTTTGATACAACTCAGGTGGTCTATAGAACCGGTCTTCAGGCTTGATATCTCCAAAGGCTAGTTCGGGTTCAATCCCCGGCTCAAGCGCGGCCAGACCACCGAAGATATCCGGATGCTTAAATCCCATGCGCAATGCCCCCATGCCTCCCATGGAGATACCAAATAGCAGTGTTCCCTGCCGATCGCTCCGGACATTGTATGTTGCGCGAAGATGCGTGAGGAAAGATCCGGTAATGAGTGTTTCCCACTGTTGAGAACCATCGCTGTAGTCCATATAAAACGATCGAAGCGCCGATGGGGTCACCACGACCAGCTTGGGTAATTTCCCCTCTTCTGTGAGCTCTTCAACGCTCGGCTTCATTTGGCTGAGAAAATCACGAGAACCCCCGCCGCCATGGAGAATGTAGAGCAAGGGATAAGCATCGGATGTCTCGTCATAACCATCCGGCAGAAAGATGGCATATTCGAGAGGACCCGGGATCAGATCCGTATCAAATTCAGCTTCAATTAGGGTTGTCGTCATTGCATTTTCCTTTGGCTGCAATCGTTTGTTATATGAACCCGTATGAATACGAGCGCGAAGATACCCGGCGTCCCAAGGCAGTCGATGAGGCATCTCTCAGTGCCATCAGGAGGTGTATATTGAATGAAGATGGCCTGTCAATACCTGTGGGCGGCGACGCGTGCCTCACTTTCGATTACTTGGTGGGGATCAATAGTCTTTTGTGCTGAAAAGAGAGGAGATCGATCTCAGATCCATTGCTCATGCTTTTGGGCAACATTGAGGCAATCTTTCTGTTGCATCTCATCGTGGATACATTCTGCGCGAGAATGCGCAATGAATCCGTAATATACGTTGCGCATTCTTGCGCAATCATGCCGGTTGCCCTCTGGATCTTCACCTAGGGATCTCTGCAGTTGCTGGGACGAGGCGCCGCAACACGCCATCATTTAATCTTCTAGGTAATGCAGGCCGTTCTGAGATTCTCTCTCATCATCCTAATGCATTTGACAAATCGCTGTGGATATTCAATATAACAGAGCCCTGAAGACTTGAACACTTGACTCCTTGGACCCTCTTCTCCAACTAGGATGGAGAAGATCCATTGTACCCACACGGAGCAGCAATGCGTGCTTATTTAATGCGAAGGCTCATCGCCCTGATTCCCACGATGTTGTTCGCAACCCTGATTGTCTTTTGTGCGATACGGCTCATTCCCGGAGACATCATCGATTTGATGATATCCCAGCACGATGTCTCCGATGAAGAGGTCTCCCGCGCATCGATCGAGAAGGCGCTGGGACTGGATGTTCCGATATACCAGCAATATGCCAGATGGATGAAGGATCTTGTTTTGCACGGTGACCTCGGCGAATCCCTGTGGCAGGATACCAAGGTTTCAGACGAGATCCTGGCCAGACTGCCGGTTACGCTTGAACTGGGGGCTATTGCGCTGATTATTGGGCTCATCATCGCCATTCCTGTTGGGGTGTTTTCGGCGATACGCCAAGATACTATCGGCGATTATGTGGGCCGCACGATAGCCATTCTCGGGATGGCGGTTCCCGGCTTCTGGCTGGCGATGATGATTATGATCTATCCGGCGCTCTGGTGGGGCTGGTCCCCTTCGATCGATCTACCATATTTCATGGAAGATCCCATTGAGAACCTGAAGACCTTTATTGTTCCCGGACTTGTCCTGGGATTCTCACTGGCCGGTGTGACCATGAGAATGACTCGATCCATGATGCTTGAGGTCCTCAGGCAGGACTATATCCGAACCGCATGGGCTAAAGGACTCAGGGAAAGGATTGTCATCCTCAGACACGCCCTGAGAAATGCACTTATTCCTGTCATCACCCTGATTGGCCTTCAGGTTCCCATACTCGTCGGTGGCACCATCGTCATGGAGCAGATCTTCGTTCTCCCGGGCATCGGTCTGCTGATGTTTGAAGCGATCGGTCAACGGGATTACCCTATCATTACGGGCCTGATGCTCTTTATCGGCCTTTTCGTATTGGTCATTAATCTGATCGTCGATATGAGCTACGGTTACCTTGACCCCAAAGTGCGGTATCAATAGGCGTTGGTATGGAAAGTGATCTAGCAGGCACACGTGCCGGTGGGCACACAATGCAAAGAAGACGCAGTCAAGTGCTCGACTTCGTTGCCCGGCTCTTTAGAGAAAAACCTCTCGGGGCGGTGGGAGGGATCATCTTTGTGGTGCTTCTTGTCACCGGCATATTCGCTGATGTTATTGCCCCCTATGACTATGTTGACATCAACCCCGTGGATCGCCTGCAGTCGCCCTCAACCCAACACCTCTTCGGAACAGACCACCTGGGTCGTGATATGTTCAGCCGGATTGTCTATGGCGCCAGGCTCTCGGTTATCGTCGGTTTTTCGGCTACGACCCTTTCTATTCTCATTTCTTCGTTTCTCGGCATCACATCAGGATTTCTGGGGGGGAAATACGATTTCATCGTCCAGCGCTTCGTGGACGCTTGGATGGTATTTCCGGGACTGGTGGTCCTAATTGTATTTGTCTCCATTTTCAGCCCGGGAATGTGGCAGATTATCATCATCCTGGGCCTGCAATACGGGATTGTCGGTTCCAGAATTGTCCGGGGAGCGACCATCACGACCAAAGAGAACATGTATGTGAGGGCCGCAGATTCCATCGGTGCTTCTACGGTGAGAATACTCCTCAGACACATTCTGCCCAATATTATGGCACCCATCATTATTCTATTTACCACGCGTATAGCCGCCGTAATACTGGCCGAAGCAACCCTGAGTTTTCTCGGCCTCGGTATTCCGCCACCGGCGCCAAGCTGGGGTGCCATGCTGAGCAGTGAAGGTCGCAGCTATGCTCAGGCGTCGCAGCCCGACGGTCGGCGCCAGGTCTCTTCCCAGAAGCGCGGCCGGCAGAGGATCCGAGCCGGCGCCCGCTCTGGCGCCTTC
>JAZFSW010000678.1:0-5825 GCA_036446375.1 Desulfobacterales bacterium
CTTCGGCTGGATCGCCGGCACCACTGAGGGCCAGAACAAAGGGCTTGTTCTTGATCGGAATGGTCACATGCCGAAATCCCCACAGGCGAGAAATGAATGTCGCCATTGCGGCACTGATTGTCGCCATATGAATGGGCGCTCCCAATACCACGGCGTCGGCTTCCTTTACCTTCGGGTAATAGGGAAGCAAGTCATCGTCCAGCTGGCACAGCTGCGGCCCGGCGCACAGGGAGACACAACTTTTGCACGCGTTGTAACTCAGATCATTGAGTTTTACAAATTCGTATTCATGACCGCTTGCCTCCATGATCCCGATAACCATCCGGTCAACATTCGACTCTCTCCCCACGACACCAGCGCCAAATCCGATGATCTTCATATGCATTTTCTCCCTATGGATCTTTTATTTACTGCAATCTCAATCAAAGAAAAACAACGCCCGATAGGCAATCAGCGAGAGGATAATCAATGCCAGTACCGCGGCAAATATCAGTTGGTGGGTGTCCAATCGCTTCACAATGGCAACGTCCTCCGAGCGGGGGTCCACTGGATCATTCTTTGTCTAAATCAAAGGCCGTATGGAGAACCCGAACGGCGAGTTCTGCGTACTTATCTGTCACCACACAGGATATCCGGATCTCTGAGGTGCTTATCAGGCGGATATTGATGTTTTCTGCAGCCAAGACGGAAAACATCTTGGCTGCCACCCCTGCATGGTTCTTCATCCCCACACCGATGATCGACACCTTGGCGATGTCGGTGTCTCCCAACACCTCTTCCGCGTTGACTTCGATCGCCACCTGCTTTGCGATGTCGGTGGCTTGCTCATAGTCGGCTCTTGCCACGGTGAAGGTAATATCCGTTGCCCCGCTGGAACGCAGGTTCTGGATGATCATGTCTACCTGAATCCCGGCATCAGCAATGGGATTGAATATCTTGGACGCCACACCCGGCTGATCCGGAAGTTTTCTCAGGGTTATGCGCGCCTGGTCTTTTTCACTGGTCACACCCGATACGACGAGGCGTTCCATATGTTCATCTCCATTAACAACCATGGTTCCTTCCTCCTCAGAGAATGACGATCTTACATGTATGGGGACATTGTATTTCTTGGCGAATTCAACGGATCGGATTTGCAGAACCTTTGCCCCAAGACTTGCCATCTCCAGCATCTCGTCGAAAGAGATTGTGTCGAGTTTCCGTGCTAGGCTACAAACATTGGGATCGGCCGTGTAGATACCGTCTACATCCGTATAGATTTCGCAGGCATCGGCACCGACAGCCGATGCGATGGCCACGGCAGAAGTATCGGATCCCCCCCGACCGAGGGTGGTTATGTTCCCTTCTGAATCGATTCCCTGGAATCCGGCCATCACAACAATGGTCCGGTTCTTCAAAAGATCCGTGATACGATCGGAACGAATATCCAGAATACGGGCATTGCCGTGTGTATCGTCTGTCAACATCTCAGCCTGAAACCCCAGCAGGGATTGTGCCGGATAGTCCATCGCGCGCAGCGTCATCGCCAATAGCGATGCGGAGATCTGCTCGCCGGTTGCCAGCAAAACATCCAACTCACGTTTTTGAGGCGATGGGGTGACTTCGTGAGCCATGCCGATGAGGGCGTCGGTGGTTCCCGCCATTGCTGAGAGTACCACCACGACATCGTCTCCCCTGTCAAATGTTCTTACAACCCGGTCTGCGACGACCCGGATACGCTCGATATCCGCGACCGATGTGCCGCCGTATTTTTGTACAATTAAGCCCATGGTGTGCCTTTTAGACGTCTATTGCTCATTTTCAAGGCCTTGTATCATAGTCACGGTCTTGCGTCCATAGGCTGCAAAAGATATTTTCCGAGAATCCTCTCCGATAATCTCCAGGTGGATTCGGATGGGGTGAGGGATGGCGTCAGCGGGGAGTTTGTCCGGCCATTCGATGGCAACGACACCATTGCTGCTGAGGATATCGTAGAGGCCGATATCTTCGAAATCATCGATGTGCGCAATCCGATAGAGATCCACATGGAAAAGGGCATGGCGACCGGGGTATTCGTTTATCAGTGTATAGGTGGGGCTGGTGATATAATAGTCTTTGGGGACATCAAGACCCCTGGCCAGGCCCTGGACAAAAGCAGTCTTCCCGCTGCCCAACTCTCCGGTCAAGGCCAGAATCGTTCCTCCACCAGCCGCTTTTCCGATGATTTCACCGAGGTGCTGTGTCTCTGCGGGGGAATGGGTGGTTCGGTTTATCTCCATGTGTTTACGCAATCTTGAGAACCTGGTTCTCAGGTCCAGGTCAGAGATCATTGACCCCGTCCAGGTATCATGCCGTTGAAATCACAAATTCCAAGCATCAAATTCCAAGAAAATCCCAAACGATAAGCACCAAGAAAGCAAGCCAGCGCTACATCGCAGGCTCTTGGACACCTGGCAATGTCAGAACCCGGTGTTTGTCATTTGAGTTCTTGGTCGTTGGTATTTGCTTGTTGTTTGTCATTTGTTGTTTCGGATTTTGCCCATGCCAGAATGGTGAAACCAATGGTGCCGGTCTGTTCGACTATATGTCCATGATGGCCTTTGCCGCCTGAGGGATTCGGTTGATGACGTCAGTGGCAAGAAAACCGATTGGGCCGAGGGTCCCTGCCAGGATATCTGCTGCCATGCCATGGAGGTAGACCCCTATATGCGTTGCCGCCTGCGGGCCATAGCCCTGACTGATCAGTCCTGCGATGAGTCCGGTCAGGACATCGCCCATCCCGCCGCTGGCCATACCCGAATTGCCTGTCGGGTTGATATAGATGCTGCCGTCCGGGTGTGCGATGAGGGTTCGTGCCCCTTTTAGCACCACATGAACCTGGTATTCTTCCGCAACACTGCGGGCACATCCCATGCGATCGCTCTGGATCTCGGTAGTGGTTTTACCGGTGAGTCCGGCCATCTCTCCGGGATGAGGTGTCAGGATAGCCGGTGCTCCTATATCTTTCAGAAGCGCTGTTTGTCCAATCAGACTGTTCAAGCCATCGGCATCGATAACCATCGGACAGGGGCAATCGGCTATGATCTGCCTGACGAGGTGCTGCGTTTCAGCGCTCGTGCCAAGACCGGGTCCGATAGCAAGGCATTGCTTGTTTGAAAGAAGATCCATAATTGGCTTGAAAGCTGATGTGTCGAGGTGCCCATCTCCGGTTTCAGGAAGAGGGCAGGTCATGGCTTCAAGCACCAGAGCCTCCAGTATGACATTGAGACTTCGAGGTATTGCCAGGCTGACAAGTCCTGCCCCCGAACGCATGGCGGACATTGCTGTCATGGCCGCCGCACCGGTCTTCCCGGGGGAGCCGGCAACAACGAGAAGATGGCCGGTGTTGCCCTTATGGGCATCCGGTGCGCGGGGTATCCAATGGTTGCGAATCATATCCTTTGAAAGAAGATGTTGCTTCGGGTTTACACGTGTTACGATTTGAGAGGGGATACCGATGTCAATGACATCCAGGTCTCCGGTAAACGTCACACCGGGATACAGGTGATGACCGGATTTTGCGAATGCAAAACTTGTCGTGGCGTCGGCACGAACACAGATACCACAGGGCTGACCGGTATCTGAATTCAGGCCGGAGGGGATATCGACGGCAAAGATCGGTTTTCCCGAATCATTGAGAAAGGCGATGAAGGTCCGGTAAAGTCCTTCTACATCGGAATTTAGCCCGGTACCGAGGATAGCATCTATCCAAAGGGTTTCGTGGCGCAACGCGGTTTCATGCCGGGAAAAGGCACTCTCATCGGGGATTTCAACGATCGGGACATTGAGTTGAGGCAGTTCACGAAGGTTGGCTGCTGCATCCCCGCGAACCTTTTCGCGTTCTGCCAGCAGATAGACGGTTACCGATAGGCCTTGCTGGGCAAGGGTCCTGGCTATGACGAAACCATCGCCGCCATTGTTGCCCTTTCCGGCCGCGATCCCTATGCTCCGACTTTCCAGATCTGAAAAGTGCCGGGACAACATCGCCGATGCACCCCGGCCGGCATTTTCCATCAATTGCTTACCGGGGATGCCGAACGATTCAATCGCCTGGCGATCTATTTCCTGCATTTCATCCGCAGTTACAAGAACCATATCAGCTCCACCACTGCTGTGTCAGAGTGCACTTATCTGCGCCACCATCTCCTTGGTCGCTGCTTCCATGCCGGTGAGAATCGCCCGGGAGATGATGCTGTAGCCGATGGTAAATGTTTCGATCTGCCTGACGCCTCTAAATTCCCTGATATTGTTATAGTCCAGCCCACCACCGGCATCGACAGCCATCTTGAGTTTTCGGGAAAATTTGGCTGCATCGATGATATCCGAACGGGAGCTTTTCACTTTGTCTGTCTTCAGGGCGGCGCAGAAAGGCGTTGTGAAAAGCTCGATCCGATCCGCATCGGCCTGGTGGGCCAACTTGATTTGCTCCGGCACCGGATCAAGGAGAATGCATACCGGTATGTTGTTGCCGTGAAGGGTCTCAACTGCCTCGGAAACCTCATTCCTATGCACGACCAGGTCCATCCCCGCCTTGATCACAGACGCTTCGGGGGCATCCGGTACCAGGGTGACGAGATCCGGCTTCAATTCCAGGGAAAAGTTGACCATCTCCGGTGTGGGCCATATTTCCAGGATGAATGTTTTCTGGACGGCCTGACGCAAAATGCGAACGTCCTGCATCAGCATGGGATGCAGACCTTCCCTGGGGTGCATCGCAATGCCATCGGCGCCGGCAAGATCGGCCAGAACGGCTGCTGCGATAGGATCTGGATGCGATTCATTTCTCGTGGCGCGCATTTCTGCGATCCAGTCGAGTTTTACGATTAATCCTGCCATCTGCCCCTCTCTTGATTCATGTTCTTTTGGAGCTACTGCAACGGCTTAGCCACGAAGGCACTAAGGCACGAAGACTGCAAATGGGACTAACTGCGCTCTTCCATCTGCTCCCTTTGGCGTAATGCTCCGGTTTGTAGTGGAAATCTATCTCGAAAGAATAATTCTTTCTTTGTGCCTTTGTGTCTTGGTGGCCGAACTGTTACCAATTTCCCTTATGTATTCGCAGTTGTTTCTGCTTCAATCAATGACAGCAGTGCGGTGTTCTTCTGATCCATCTCCCAAGCTGCTTCATCGGTTTTTTCGTGGTCATAGTTGAAAAGGTGCAGGATGCCATGGACGAGGAGTTCTCGCAACCGCCTTTCTGTGCTGATGCCTGCGATCTTCCCCTCGTTTTCAGCGGTATCGACTGAGATGACCACATCGCCCAGGATTTGCGGTGTTTCTTCAGAAAAAGGTTCCAGAGACATGGGGAAGGCAAGAACGTTTGTCGGGCCTTGTCTGTTGAGGTACTGTTGGTTCAATTCAGCTATCTGGGTGTCATCAACGATAAGGACAGATAGCTCACCTTCAGGACAATCCAAGGCGTTTAAAATGATCTGCGCCTCGGATTGAATCTTCTCCAGCGATATTTTGAACACGCGCTGTCTGTCTTCTATCAGGACGCCCATTTTTCCCGTTTTCTTTTTCAGATCCGTCGTTTTCAGCATACTCGATTCGATGATGGTGGATGCCGTTTAGAATCTTGATGAAACTTTTGACAATTGCGTTCAGATCCCTCAAGGTCAGATCGCAGTGATCGAGCTGGCCCTGGGAAAACACGTCGTAGATCAGAGCCTGTACGTGTCTTTGAATCCTGGCCGGTGTTGGATTGTCCAGTGTCCTGGAGGAGGCCTCCACAACATCGGCTAACAGGATCAGACCGGCCTCGTTCGATCGGGGCTTTGGGCCGGGATATCGGTAGTCCTGATCTT
>JAZFSW010000679.1:0-5134 GCA_036446375.1 Desulfobacterales bacterium
AGAAGTGCCTTTGTATATGGATGCGATTCTGATTTCCGTGGGCCTGATTTCCTACGGGGTCATTTTTTATGCGCACCCCTACATATTCGGCGTCTCTGCGTTACCGTGAAGTTTGGGGGCTCATTGATGTAGATTCGCTGATCCCGAGTCAACATTTCATAATGTGAAATCGGAACTGAACGACCATTCCCATCGAGAATCCGATTGAGCCGAATCTAGAGATGATTACCCTATCTACGAATCTCGTAGGGGTCGAATTTGTGAATGATACCAATAGAATGTATCATCTGAGTCATGCAATCGGCAGGTGACAGATTATGCAAGTACACTTCAGCGCGACACCCCTCCGATCGAGCCAGCAGGAAGAGGCAATTCATTGAAAACTCAGTCAAGATACCCGGTATATCGGCGCATTGACCTAATGCTTGACATACCATCGCACCTTTGCCATATTTCGACCGGCAAAGAGCAATGGTTTGCCCCTTCTTGCCTCTGTTGAGAGTGGTGTTATCAGCTGCGATTGCTTCATCCATGCGGGGGTTTGGTGTTTCCAGCGTTTGCAGCCAAAACAACTGAAGTTAGGAGATGAAAATGAACGACAAAGTGATGTCAGATACACCTGAGCAAGCGGAGTTTCGCGCCCATTGCAGAGAATGGCTAGCCAAAAACCGGCCCGCGCCTTTCACCGGCCCGGTGCAAACCCAGGACCATCCCAGAATAAACACGATAGAGTACCATCGATGGCTGCAGGACTGGCAAAAAGCGGCTTATGGTGCGGGGCTGGTGGGATGTGATTACCCCACGGAATACGGGGGAGGCGGCCACACGGATTGCCAGCGGATTGCCAATCAAGAGATGGTGCGGGCGAAGACACCCATGTTGATCGGCAAACAGGGCTTAAGCCTTGTTTCGCCGACTCTCATGGATAATGGATCGGAATTTCTCAAAAAGCGATTTATCCCTAAAGCATTGTCCGGCGAAGAGCTCTGGTGCCAGGGCTTTAGCGAACCGAATGCCGGCTCCGATGTGGCCAATCAGGAAACCTTCGCGGAAAAGAAAGGGGATTCCTGGGTCATCAATGGCCAGAAGGTCTGGACTTCCCTATGGGAATATACAGATTGGATGATTTGCCTTTGCCGTACAGACCGGTCGCACAAACACAAGGGACTTACCTATTTTTGCGTTCCCATCAAATCGGAGATCGGAAAAAGCGTTGAGGTCCGCCCGTTGATCAATGTAAACGGCGGGGGTGACTTTGCCGAAGAGTTTTTCAAGGACCTGACGGTTCATGATAAATACCGGATAGATGATGTCGGACAGGGATGGGCGGTTACCTTGACAACCCTGAAGCATGAGCGCGGTCAGGGGCAATTTATGGAGCCGATGGCAGGCGGTTTTTCGTTGGCATCCAAAGTCGAATCCGAAGAGGGTGTAGCCCCGGTTGAAGATCCACTAATCACTTTGGCCAAAAAGTCGGTTCGCAACGGTAAGCCTGCCGCAGAGGACCCGGTCATCCGGGATCGTATGATGCAGTTGATCATCCGCGAAAAAGGATTCGATGAGAGCAACCGAAGAACCGCGGTGAAGGGCCTTGTCGATCATCCCATGCGCATACCGATGCAATTCAAGGTCGTAAGCACAGAAATCTCGCTGGACCAGGCGGGCCTGGCTGTGGAAGTCGAAGGGGCCCCCGGCGGTCCCTTGTGTGGTGCTTACGTCGGCTCCTTTGGCATGACGATCGCTGGGGGAACCAGCGAAATTCTACGGAACCAGCTTGGCGAAAGGGTGCTCGGCTTGCCCAAGACAAAATAGCCCGTATTACCTGCAGAACTCGGCGCAAATCTCGATCGGATACAAATCGTGAAGGGCTATCTATATAGAGACGGCTATTAATGCCAGAGCGCCTTAGGCCCATCTCTAACTCCGCGCTGCAGTCGGCGAGAGGCTGATGCGCGGGGTTAGCCCGAGTGAACCATCCTAATGTTCTGAATCCAGAGGACCGAATTGTTGATGTATACCATTTGAATCTTTGAGTTTTCTCACTTTCATGTATCATGTAAGTAAGGTTTCTTGCGACGCGAAGTCGCGTATTTATGGATGTAAAGGTCTGTTCAACAGAGGCTCAATGCCATCTGTCCCGGCACTTTTCGAACGCAGATGTGGGCGTACCTGGCGGATGGGGGAAAGCTGGCCGGGGAATCCAAAGAGGAGCCATGGCAGCGAATCACGAAGACAACAATCCCCCTCGGAAGACCCCAAGCCTCTGAAGACATTGGACAACTCGCCTTGTATCGCGTGATGGCAGATAATGTAACCGGACAGGCGATAGACGTTGACTGGGGAATGGAGTTGCACTAAAATCAGCTTTAGAACGTATTGTTATTAGCATAAGCCTGCAATTGCTGATGCTGACATGCTGAAAAGAGAGGCGACAACAATGCTGCAAACATTAGACAGAGAGAAGGCCTTATTGGAGGAGTACCTTACCATTCCGGTTCCCGCAAGGATCCAAGAGGATAAGGATCGCTTTTTCCAGCGAAAATTTACCTACGCGATCGAAAGGGATCGCATCGAAGTCAGGGTAATGAAGGAGACCGAAGGCGAGCCGATGGTGACCCGCAAAGCGAAGATCTTTGCTGCAATCGTGCGGGAGCTGCCGATTCATATCCTGTCCGATGAACTGCTGGTGGGCTGGCTCGATCCGCGGCCGGACAGTTGCCAGCTGTCGGTTAAGTACGACCACAATCTTGCCGAAAAGCTGAACGATACGGGTGAGTTCGGGCTCTCGACCCGAAAACGGAATCCGATAGCCATCAGTGAAGCGGACAAGAAGGAACTGCAGGAAGAGATTCTCCCATACTGGCGCGGCTCAGGGAAATGGGAGAGAACCCGCATAAGCAGCGTCAACGACAGTCGTGTGCCGGCAGAGGTGATGGCCATATACGGCGGTCACGACCCGTCGGATCCCCGGAGTAAGATGAGCTCATTCCTTGGCGGTCACATCGGCCATTTTGTTTGTGACAATGAGAAAGTGCTGGCAAAGGGTTTTCTCGGTATCAAGAAGGAAGCAGAGGAGCGCATCGAGCGGCTCGATTTAGCCGATTCTGAGGATCTTGCCAAGATTCCCTTCCTTGAGGGTGTGGTGATGGCGATGGGCGCGGCAGCAGAGATCGGCGGGCGATTCGCCGCAAAGGCCCGGGAGATGGCGGAGACGGAATCGGATGACGTGCGGAGAGGAGAATTGCTGAAACTGGCCGATGTATGCGACCGGGTTCCGGCAAATCCGGCAACGACCTTCTACGAAGCGATACAGTGTGCCTGGTTCATCCAGATACTCCATTGGTGGGAAACGCGGGACACCTACAGTGTTTCTCCGGGAAGGATTGATCAGTATCTGTATCCCTTCTATGCAAGCGATATCGAGGCAGGGGGGATAACCAAGGAAGCGGCACAGGAATTGATCGACAGCTACCTTATCCGGTATGCATGGTATTCCGGATACGCTTTTACGACCGAGGACGGACACACCAATCTGGATTCTTACGGATCGGGTATTCATGTCGGCGTCGGCGGCCTGGGAGCCGACGGAAAGGATGCCACCAACGATCTATCTTACATGTTTATCGAAGGGATGATGCACACCCATATGATGGAGCCGAATTTCGGGGTGCTGGTTCACAGCAACACACCGGAAGATTTCCTTATTAAGGCTTGCCAGCTCTGCGCCATCGGTGGCGGGCACCCGATCTTCATCAACCATGACGATCTGGTCAATAACCTCCTTGGACGGGAAGCTTTGGGCGGATCGCCCATATCCCTGGAGATTGCCAGGAGATCCGGCATCATCGGATGCAATGAGCCTGCCGTATCCGGCATGGATTCGGGATGGGCCACGGGATCGGCCATACCCGTTGCTCAGATGCTGCGACTGGTGCTGACCAATGGCGGAAGGCGTAACGGTATCGACGAGAACCCCATCGCTCCGGACACAGGGGATCCGTCCCAATTCAAAACCTTTGATGAATTCAAAGCGGCATTTGAGACGCAGATGGCCTGGTTCGCCGAGAAGGGGAATATCATCACCAATGTTGCCGAGCGGGTGATGGCCGAGATGGATCCGACCCTCTACCAGTCGGCCCTCATATCGGACTGTATCGAAAAGGGGAAATCCCGCGAGGACGGGGGCGCCCGCTACAATTTCGGGCCCTTTTGCTGGACGCTCGGTATCCCGGACATCGGCGATTCCCTGACGGCCATTCGCAAGCTTGTTTTCGAAGATAAGAAGATCACCATGGACGAACTTTGTGATGCCCTGGATGCCAATTTCCAAGGCTACGAAGAGCTGCATAAGATGCTTCTGGCGGCACCCAAATACGGGAACGACGATGACTATGCAGACGAGCAGGTTGCCTGGGTAATGCACGCCTTCTGCTCAGAGGTAATAAAGCACAAGAACAGCCGGGGGGGACACCGGATCCCCCTCTCGATTGTCCTTAGTAATTACGTGACCATGGGCGCCAGCGAAGGGGCTCTCCCGTCTGGAAGATCGGCCGGCGAGCCGTTATCGGATGGGATCTCGCCGACGGTGGGCAATGAAGTGAAGGGGCCGACCGTCGTCTTAAAATCCGTCGGCAAGCTCAACAACGCCGAGATGTTTGCCGGCACCTCACTGAATATGCGGATAGATCCGGCGGTTTTCGACAACCCCCAGGGCATCAAGCGGTTTGCCGATTTCATCCGAACATTTGTCGACCAGAAGATACATCATATCCAATTCACCATCTCAGATTCGGACACACTGCGGGCTGCCCAGAAAGAGCCCGAAAAGCACAGGGAACTGCTGGTGCGGGTGGCCGGCTACTGCGCCCATTTCGTGAACCTGTATAAGCCGCTTCAGGACAGCATCATCTCCAGGACAGAACAAAGGTTGTAAGGAATTTAACCTCCAGTGCTATTTCGCATGGCTCTGGGCGATTGTGGTACTGATCTTTGAAGCTCCCCGCCGGGTTGCAGCGGGGAGCTTTCGCCCCTTCCGTTCGATAATTGTGGATCGGACCCGCCTGACAGGGATGATTGTCCCCAAAATAGCCTTGATGCAATCCAATCCGCATGATACCGGCGATATAAACTCTCA
>JAZFSW010000680.1:0-3766 GCA_036446375.1 Desulfobacterales bacterium
AAATGAAAGTCTGTGCCCAGATACCCCAGTACCCCCAGAGATGACCCTGGGAAGAAAAGAAGCATCTTGTCTATCAGGGTCAGACTGAAGCAGATGACCATGCCGACAATAAAGGCAATGATCTGGTTTCGTGTCAGTGACGAGGCGAGCAATCCAATGGCACAAAAGGCCCCCCCCAACAGCAATGCTCCGATATACCCGCCCAGTACCGGCCCCCAGTCGAGCTGGCCCATAAAGGAAATGGATATCGGATAGGCAAGGGTCGGTACCAGCATGGCAGCGACAAAAGCCAGACTGGCAAGAAACTTACCGAGGATCACATCGATAAATGTCACCGGCATCGTTATAAGAATCTCATAGGAGCCCACGCTGCGTTCCTCTGCAAACAGCCGCATGGTAATGGCCGGGATAACGAAGGAAAACGTCAGCGGGAGCAGATCGAAAAAACTCCTGAGATTGGCCTGATTGTAAAGAAAGAAAGTGGAAAAAAAGAACCATCCGGTTACAAGCAGAAAAATCGATATGACGATGTAAGCGATGGGGGACACAAAATAGTGCCTGAACTCTTTCCTGAATATACACAACGCCTGCTGCATTTCTATTCTCCTTGGCCTAGTTGCCGAACATGCTTCAAACACCCAAGCTGCATTTTGGTTCTCTCTCGTCTAGTTGCCGAACATGCTTCATACACCCCAGGCTGCATTTTAGTTCTCTCTCGTCTAGTTGCCGAACATGCTTCATACACCCCAAGCTGCATTTTAGTTCTCTCTCGTCTAGTAGCTGAACATGCTTCATACAGCCCAAGCTGCATTCTAGTTCTCGCTGGTCAGTTCGCGGAAGATGAGTTCCAGGGATTTGGTTTCCTGCTGCAGGGCCATCAGGACCCATTCGGACCCTTTGATTTCCTGGTATATACGCTCCCGCAGATCCACATCGGACACATACTCGAGGCGAACGCTTAGCATGTCGGCCTCTTTTTCATCGATGGCCTCAATCCCCGTCACGCCATCGATGGACTCCAGCTTCTTCTTCACGGATTCATAGTCGGCATTGCGAAAAGACAGGTTGACAAAGCGCTGGTTTCCCGAGGCCTGCCGCAGCATATCCACACTGCCGTCGGCGACAATTTTCCCCCGGTTGATCACCACCACCCTGTCACAAGTGGCCTCGGCCTCGCTGAGGATATGGGTGGATAGTATAACGGTCTTTTCCTTCCCGATCCCCCGGATAATGTCCCGGATCTCCACGATCTGGTTCGGATCCAAGCCGGATGTGGGCTCATCGAGTATCAGGATCTCCGGATCATCCATCATGGCATGGGCCAGACCCACCCGCTGCTTCAGTCCCCGGGACAACTCGCTGATAACATTGTGCATGATATGGTTCAGCCCGCAAAGGGTCGCCAGTTGTTTGATCCGGGAATGCTTGACACGTTTTTCGATCCCCCGGATATCGGCCACATAGTCCAGATAGTCATACACGAGCATATCATGGTACAGCGGGGCTGACTCGGGCAGATATCCGATGAGACGCTTGATGGCCAGCAGATCCGCGTCGATGGAAAGATCCTTCACGCAAATCGTACCGGCTGTCGGGGGGAAATAGCCGGTTAGCATCCTCAGGGTGGTGCTCTTACCCGCACCATTGGGACCCAGCAGACCCAGAACTTCCCCTTTCTGGATATCGAGGTCTATATGGTCCACCGCGCAAAAGTCCCCGTAGTATTTGGTCAGATTTTCAACATGGATCATATATCTGCTCCTTTTTCGTTACTCAGGTCCGCCAACCCGGCTGAAAGCTCCCGCGACGTCACCGGACCCCCGCAAACGCGGGCGCTATCTTGAATCGGCATGATTCGGAATGATGAAATGCTCGGGGACGGGAAACGCAGAACAGAGCAGCAAGGCCTCCTTGCTCACGTCTTCGATCACCGAATTGTTGTCCATATTTTCAGCCACCCGCTTGATGAGACCGGCCACAATCTCCATCTGCGGCTCTTTCATCCCCCGGGTCGTGATCGCCGGCGTGCCGATCCGTAACCCACTCGGGTTGGTAGGAGGTGCAGGATCTCCCGGTATGGTATTGTAGTTGGTAACAATACCGGCCCGATCAAGGGCTTTGGCGAATTTGCGCCCAGAGATCCCCTTGCTGCGCAGATCCAGCAGCATCAAATGGTTGTCTGTGCCACCGGAAACAAGCTCAAAACCATGTGCCAGCAGGGCCTCTGCCAGTGCCCTGGCGTTATGTTGGATCTGTTTCGCGTAGGCAAGAAATTCATCCGTATCGGCTTCCGCCAGTGCCACGGCAATCCCGGTAATCGAATGCATATGCGGCCCCCCCTGTAGCGAGGGGAACACAGCGCGATCGACCTTGTCTGCCAGTTCAGCCTTGCACAGCAGTAATCCTCCCCGGGGACCGCGAAGGGTCTTGTGAGTCGTCGTGGAAACCACATCGGCATGGGGAACCGGGCTCGGGTGGCACCCAGCAACAACGAGACCTGAAATGTGGGCAATATCACTGACATGATACGCTCCGACGCCCCTGGCAATCTGCCCGAAGGCCTCAAAATCGATCTCCCGGGGATAGGCCGTTGCACCCGATATAATAACCCGGGGTCGATGTTTCTTAGCCAGCTCCTCAATCTTATTGTAATCAAACCGGCCGGTGGTTGGATCGACGGTGTATTGCACACTTTTGTAAAATTTGCTGGTCGCACTGACCTTCCACCCATGGGTAAGATGTCCGCCATCGGTTAACTTGAGCCCCAGAATCGTATCACCGGGTTCAAGCAGAGCCCCATAGGCGGCAAGATTCGCCACAGATCCCGAGTAGGGCTGAACATTGGCATGATCGGCACCAAAGATCTTCTTCGCCCTGTCAATGGCCAGGGTCTCAATAAGATCGGTAACCTGCTGTCCCTCGTAGTATCGTTTGTGGGCATAGCCTTCCGAGTATTTGTTTGTAAGACAGCTCCCCGTTGCCAGCATAACGGCTTTGGAAACATAATTCTCCGATGGAATGAGCCGGATCTTCCCGCTCTGTCGTGCTTTCTCCTGTCTCACCAGTTCATAAACCAGCGGATCGTATTGCGCCAGTGCATTAGCCATGATCGATTCTCTCCTTACATCATTTTGCTAAGGAATTTTGCCAATCTCTATTTCTTCTGACAAGATCAGCAGGAATAACTTACTCGTTACATTTTTTCAAATCAATTTTCCAATCGGCCCCGGATTGGACATGATATGTAGCTGCAAAATTACCCATGTTCAGCGCAACCGACACATTTAACAGACTATTCAGATAAATCAGGGGATCGCCTTCCGGGACACCACCGAAACTGTCTTTATAGGGCATCTTGCCCGAATATATTCTCACATCGTTATGGAGGAGGGTCACACAGAATATATCGCCCTTCCTCGCGACCATTTTCCGGAATAGGTCGCTACCGATATTCGTCCATACATTCCCGTAGGCAGGGTCAAGGACCGGGATGTTCCCCGACAGAATCCCGGCCTTCAGTTCTGCCTGTTGATAGGCGATGGACACCACCGCATCGGGTTGCTTCGGGCCGACATCGGAAAAGGCGATACGTCCCGCCGCCAACCGTGCCCCGGTATAGGCGAAAAGATCTCTGCCATGAAAGGTATGGGACAGTTCCGATCCCTTCAGTCGATGTCGTTTCTCATCTATCGTCCGGACCTCGTCAATGCCCAATCCCTCGGCAACAAGGGTGAGGGTTCCGTTATCCGGGCTGACGAAAAAATGG
>JAZFSW010000681.1:0-3935 GCA_036446375.1 Desulfobacterales bacterium
CCAGCTCCGAGACCTGCTTCCAGATCTTTTTGTCATAGAGACTTTCGGGCTCCCGCTGCGGATCGGAATTGCCGCCCACCAGATCCATCAGGGCCGAATCGTCACAGTTCTTTTTGAAAAAACGCCGTGCCTCATCCTTTAGCATCGTCTCTTCTACACCAAATCCGAAATCTCTTGGTTGTGCCATTGCTTGGTTCCTCCTTATTATAGTCTCGCATCGTTCTGCGGATTTATGGATAACTTATTCTACAATAATGCCGATTCCATTTAACTACTACACTTCTCAAGTTCAACTATCAAGATTGATGAGCCAGCAACAAGTCCCTTTGTCGTCATCCCGGGCTTGACCCGGGATCCAGAAGTCATTGAATGCCCTGGATGAGCGCTACGGTTAGCGCTACGGTTAGCGCTACGCTTCACTACGTGTCACTACGTGTCACTACGTGTCACTACGTGTCACTACGTGTCCCGCTGCGGGAGTGACGGTATTTAGGACGTTTTACGGGTCCGCCAACCTTGAACTCTGAACCCAGAACCTTTGAACCCTTGCTTGTGGGGTCGTAGCTCGAAGAGCGAAGCCCCAAACTCTGAACCCAGAACCCACAACCCCAACCCTATCTCGACTTGGGCATGCCCAATACCCTTTCCCCTATCTGATTTCGCTGTATCTCACTGGTTCCCGCAGCAATTGTCATGGCAAAGGAGCCCATGAACTGACCGGCCCATGATCCCCACATTGTGCTGGCAGCCCCCTGGATCTCCATTCCCAGCTGGGCCATATCCTGGGGGATTTCCGAGTCGACGAGTTTAAACTGCATGGGGATGCGCGCGGGATGGTCCAGAAGACCCTTTACCCCGCCTCTGCGCATGGTCTGCTGAAATCCGGTCTGCCGTATGAGAACCTCCATGATGCGATCCCGAATGGCCGGGTCATCTGCAGCAGTTTTCCCGTGGCGCGCCGTGTTTCTGGCCAGGCTGATAATCGGCGCTTCAGGTGGTTTACTCCCGGCCTTCTGGGGAGCGGCAGGCACCCAGCCGCCCGCGGCCGGTTCCACAAGATCCCCCGCACCGCGTTCAAACTTCAGGGTTGTCATTGCCACCGCCCACCCCTCACCGACGTCACCCAACCGATATTTATCGTGAACGGTCAGATCCTTGAAAAACTCTTCGTAAAATCCCGCGGAACCGTCCAGCTTTATTAAAGGGCGGACCTCAACGCTTTTACCGAGCTCCGACGTGATGGGAACGCAGAAATACGTAAGCCCCTTGTGCTTATGGGATCGGTCCGTACGGGCAAGCAGAATCATCCATTCCCCCCATTCAGCAAAAGACGTCCAGACCTTCTGGCCATTGATCACCCAGTAATCTCCCTTCTTTTCCGCAAAGGTTTCCTGGTTGGCCACATCCGATCCGGCATTCGGTTCACTGAACCCCTGGCTCCACAGCTCTTCACCGGATAACATCTTCGGGATGAATCGCTTCTTGAGAAACTCCGTTCCGTGCTCGAGGATGGTCGCAGCAGCGAACCTCAGGGCCGTGATACTGGGAAACATGGGCGTTGCCACCCGCTGCATCTCTTCGTTGGCAATCCGTTGACAGTCCGTACGGCCGCCCCCGCCGTATTCCTTGGGGTAGTCACATCCCACAAGCCCTCCCTTGTAGGCCGAATTCAGCCAGCCCACCAGGTAGTCCTGATACGCCTGGGAGTTAATCCGGGGATGTGCCGTTGTGGTCGTCACCCCCTTGAAAGGCCCGGGCTTGTTCTTGGATACCCATTCGCGACAATACGCGCGAAACTCCGCTTGCTCTGGCGAATCTGATACTACCTTATCATTCATCATTCTTCTCCTAACCCGGATAAACCGGAGGAATGCCACAAAGGCACAAAGGACAGCTTCCAATGGTAACTTAACTTCGTGTCCTAGTGTCTTGATGCTTTTGCGCAGTGATGCTTTTGCGCAGCAGTTTCTTTCGTTCTATCTGTCTCATTTCAAGTCCGAAGGACGCAACCCTGAACCCTGAACCCTGAACGCTGACACCCCGAGACTCCGGCGGTCTCCGAAGAAAGAGGGCTTGCACCCCATGTGATGCTATTTCGGAAACTACCATGCATCAATGATCTGCCCCTTGGGCTTCCCCTGGGTCTTCCAAGCCGGTTGGGCCTTCAAACCGGCCATGATCCATTTCCGGGTATCGGCCGGATCGATCATATCATCGATTTCGTAGCCGTGGGCCGCCCATATGCCCTGGCCCCGATAGTAGAGATCTGCGACCAGCTTTTCATAAGTCGCCTGCCGTTCGACCGGATCTTCAATGGCCTGCAGCGTGGCGATGCTCCCCAGTTTCACCTGCCCTTCCAATCCCATGGGACCGAATTCACTCGTGGGCCAGGCCACGATGGTATGGGGCAGGCTATGGGTTCCCCCGCCCATTGCCTGACCCCCGAGGCCGTAGGACTTGCGCAGGATCACCGTTATCAGCGGCACCGTTATATTGGCACCCACGATAAACATCCGTCCGGCGTGGCGTATAAGGGCGGTTTTCTCATCCTCCGGGCCGACCATGATTCCCGGACAATCGTCCAGGGTCACTAGGGGTATATTAAAATTGTCACACAATTTCATGAAGCGTGCCGCTTTGTCCGCGCCATCGCTGTCGATGGCACCGCCCTTATACACCGTATTGTTTGCCACGATGCCGACGGGCCGGCCCTCGATCCGGGCAAGGGCGGTGATCATCGTAAGACCGAATCCGGCCCGAAGCTCCAATACCGAGTCCGTATCGGCCAGGGTTTCGATGAGTTTGCGGATATCATAGACACGTAAACGGTTTTCCGGGATAGCATGGCGCAGAAGGTTTTGATCGGCACACTCCCAGTCGTCCACGCTTCCCTGAAAATAGGATAGGTATTTCTTCGCCGCGGCCACGGCTTCGAATTCGTCCTCAACGGCGATGTCCACGACCCCATTGGGTACCTGGACGGACATGGGGCCGATTTCATCCGGCCGGTAGATTCCCAATCCACCCCCTTCGATCATCGCAGGCCCCCCGACGCCGATGTTGCTATCGGCCGTGGCGATGATGACATCACAGATGCTGAGCAGAACCGCATTGCCTGCAAAACAGATGCCCGCCGTAATGCCGACCATGGGTGCCCGGCCATGGAGTTTGGCCATCCACGTGAAGCTGTCGCAGTGCATCCCGCTGATGCCGCTGGGTATAGGCCCTGTCCATTCGCTCTGAGCCGACCCTTCCTTCTTGGCTGCGGCGGCAGGTGCGGCCGGTCTGTTGCTGGCGGCTGCAGACTTGCCTGCCATGCTGCCGCCGCCGGCGCGCCCGCCGCCACCGCCTGCGAAAAGTACCAGCGGCGAATCGAGTTCATCGGCAAGCAGATACATTCTGTCTTTCAATTTGTGGTTGAATCCCTGGGTTCCGGCAAGGACCGTCCAATCGTAAGCCATGACAATAGCGCGAGATCTTGTTTCATCGAAAAGATGCCCGTTAATATGCGCCAACCCCATTACCATACCGTCCGACGCATCATAATCGAGCAGTTCATCGATGCCGATTCCAGGATATCCCGGACTCACCGCCAGCGATCCATACTGGAAAAAGGTCCCTTCATCACACAGATCATCTATGTTTTCCCGGGTCGACCGGTACCCCTGCTTTCTCCGCTTTTCTATCCGCACGGTTCTCGCTTCATCCGTTGTCAACGCTCTTCTGCGGATGACTTCGGCAAGGTCCGGTCGGGGTGTTTCATAGTCCAGTTCAACAGCGTCACCGGTATCGGTCCTTTCAACATCAGCCGGCTCTATATAGAGCAGGGCAGCTCCCTCGGGGATGGTTACGCCGGGCTGTACCATGATCTGTTTTACCACGCCACTGATCTCGGCTTTGATCACATGCTCCATCTTCATGGAGTTGACCACCAG
>JAZFSW010000682.1:0-3748 GCA_036446375.1 Desulfobacterales bacterium
GGTGGCGGTGTGGATGGTGCTATTCATCGGGCAGCCGGACCGGATCTCCTCGAAGAATGCCGGACGATTGGTGGATGTCCGACAGGAGAAGCAAGGCTCACCCGGGGCTATGATCTTGCCGCCAGATACGTCATTCACACCGTGGGTCCGGTTTATAGCGGACAGGATGAAGATCCAAGACTGCTGGCCGCCTGTTACCACAACAGCCTGCAACTGGCAACCGACCATGGTATTGCCTCCGTTGCCTTTCCTGCGATCAGCTGTGGTGTTTACGGGTATCCGATAGCAGAAGCCACCGGGGTGGCGATAGATACGACATGCGCCTTGCTCAAAAGCCATGCCACCATTGAGAAAGTGATCTTTGTGCTCTTCTCCGACACTCATCTCGAGGTGTATCAGCAATATATTGAGGCGCTTGGGGTGATCTGATTGCCGGATCTTCCCGTTTATGTATTGACAAATCCTGTAACCATGACTAAATTGGACAGACGCAGCGAGTGAATTCACGCTGTTTACTCGGTTACTTGACAAGAAAAGGGTAGGCGAGAGGCATTCGCAACATATCGTACCTGGGAGAGTCTTATCGGGCTTGTCGTGAGTTTGAGGGGTCTTCGGTGGTATGGCAACTGTCCGATATTACAGAGTGAAGGACGAAAAGGAGGTTTCCATGGTCGAAATCACGCAGGAAGCTACTGAGCAAGTAGCGAAGTTTTTTGAAGGAAGAGAGGTTTCACCCATCCGGATATTTCTAAATGACGGCGGGTGAGCGGGTCCATCCCTTGCAATGGCTTTGGATAAGTCAACCGACGCGGATGAAATGTACGAAATTGATGGGCACCAGTTTGTTGTAGACAAAGAATTCCTGGAAAAAGCCAAGCCCATAACGATTGGTTTTGAAGGACAGGGCTTCAAACTAGGCAGCGCAATCGAGATTGCAGAAGGATGCGGCGGATGTGGCGCCGATGGTGACGCAGAATCCTGTAACTGATAACGCTGATTGTTTTACAGGGAAGGGCGACATTACGAAACGTTGAAAAGCGTTGAGAAGTCGCCCTTTCTTGTTTTTGGGTGAACCGATGTGGAATACAGTTACTGTCGTTGCTATCGCCTTCTTTTTTCTTATCTTGTTTGGGGTGATAATGACGATGAGAAAAGGTTCTGAAGACAAACCGACGGTATATATGTGTTCGGATTGTGGCGAACAGGACTGCCTTTGCCACAAAGAAAATCACTCTTCATGATAGAAAAAACCACTTGACGCTGACCGATCCCGCACGATAGTAAGAACCTTTTCGCCCACAATAGGGGCTCCCCACTTAAACACCGTGGGGTTTTTGTGCACTGACAATCCCATACAACCCCATACAGGGAGGACTTTCGATGACAGAATTCACGCAAGTATTAGAAGAAAGAAGAAGCATTCGTCGGTACGAGGAAAAAGAGGTCCCTGAAGCGTTACTCAATCAGGTACTGGATGCGATTAAATGGTCTCCCTCCTGGGCCAATACCCAGTGCTGGGAAATCGTCGTGGTCAAAGACCAGGACCTGAAGGAAAAAGTGCAGGCTGCGGTGCCCTCCACAAATCCCGCATATCGATCAATGGCATCGGCGCCGGTGGTTCTTGCGGTTTGCGGCAAGCTCAAGCAGGCCGGCTATTACAATGACGCAGCGGTCACGAAATTTGATGACTGGGCGATGTTTGACCTGGGTATTGCCACACAGTCCCTGTGCCTGGCCGCTCAGAACGCCGGCCTGGGAACGGTCATTGCCGGCATGTTTGATCATGATAAGGCCAAAGCGGCTCTAAACGTGCCGGAGGGATACGATCTATTCTGTCTTGTCCCCATGGGATATGCTGCTAAAACAGGCCCCGCACCCCCACGCAGAGGGCCCGACGAGTTTGCCCATCACGGCACATTCAAAAGTTGATGTTTCGCTTCATCTCCTCTGGACTGGCTCTGTCACATCTAACGTCTTGTGGGGTGTTCAGACGATGGCTGCGGTTGCGCAACTCGTCTCGGCTTTCGTGGAACGGGCAACGGGCAACAGCGACGCAACCGATAGACGATTAACGAAACGAGCGGCCTCACCGACTAACGAAAGACGTTTCCCCATTTGGCCTATGAACCAGAAAGATGTTCGTTCTTTTCGAACGTGCCTGACCGATTGGTATGACCAGAATCAGCGAAAGCTGCCCTGGCGTGAAACACGTGATCCCTATCGCATCTGGGTTTCTGAAGTAATGCTTCAGCAAACCCAGGTGAAGACCGTCCTGCCTTATTATCAACGGTTCTGTGATCAGCTTCCCGATATCCAGACGCTTGCCGATGCAACCGATCAAGCGGTACTGAAGCTGTGGGAGGGCTTGGGCTATTATGGACGCGCCCGAAATATGCATCGGGCTGCAAAAGTAATTGTCGAACAACACGATGGTGCCATTCCCGATGACCTTGTTACGATCAAGCGCTTGCCCGGTATCGGAGATTATATCGCCGCAGCAGTGCTGAGCATCGTGTACCACCAGCCCCATGCCGTTGTTGATGGGAATGTGAAACGCGTGCTGGCCCGGATGTATTGTAGCGATCTGCCGGTAAATAAGTCCTCATCCCATGCCCACTACCAATCCGTAGCCTCTACACTTATTGATGCCCATGACCCCGGCACTTTCAATCAGGCGATGATGGAGCTGGGAGCAACCGTCTGCAAACCAAGAAATCCGGAATGTGACCGTTGTCCTGTCAGGACGTTCTGCATGGCGGCCAAAAAGCAAAAGGTGGATCAATACCCACAACGTGTGAAATCTCCCCCGACACCGGAATATCACATCTCCAGCGGCGTAGTCTTCAAAGGGAATCGTATCCTGATAACGCGCAGAAAAAGTGAGGGCCTGCTAGGGGGGTTGTGGGAATTTCCCGGTGGGAAGGTGATGGTCGATGAGACACCCGAAAATGCCTGTATCCGGGAAATCAAGGAAGAGGCGGGTCTTACCGTAGGGATCAGATCCTATCTGACCCGTGTGAAACACGCCTACACCCATTTCAAGATCTTCATGGATGTCTATCTTTGTGACTATTCAAATGGCCGGGTCCGGTTAAACGGTCCTGTGGACCATCGCTGGATCAGACCCAAAGAGATCGATCGCTATCCTTTCCCAGGGGCCAATCATAAATTCATTCCCCTCCTCCTACAGACGATCAAAGAAAGAGAAACATCTTCCGAGTTGTCGTCAACTAAGGCACAATAGGTGGCTTTGTTTCGGGAGTCTTGGTTGTGTTCTCCCCGGTTGCAGGTGCCGGTGCGGCTTGGGCTACCGGTGTTTCCAGAAGGTCATCGTCTTTAAGCTGCATCTTTTTCAGAATGAATTTTTCAACAAAGGGAACCCGTAAGGTTTCGATACTGGCCTTGGTCAGTTTTTCTCCGCCAAGTTTGAGAAACGTCAGCGTGGTTTTCCTGACATCTTCAGACACGCGCAATTTGGCGGGAATTCTTCTCGTCAGGCGGTTGAAAGTTCCCCTGAGGTCTTTCGGGATGTTGAGTTCTTTTGCCATCAAGTTCTCCATATAAGTCAGTTGATTTCCGATATTTATTATATACCCGTTTTTGAAAAAGTAAAGCCCCGGGTTCAATTCGTCAGGGGGTTTCGACGATATCTTTGAAAGCGCGGATCCTTGAGCCGGAATTTCTTACTCTGCCACGTGGGCCGCAACGATACGCACATCGATAGCGTTCAGCGCCGATGGATCGGCTA
>JAZFSW010000683.1:0-6347 GCA_036446375.1 Desulfobacterales bacterium
AAGAGTCCAAGGTAACGAACAAACAGAGTATCTACATCGACATCATAGAATCAAACATCAAGAATGCAACCCAGCCGATTATAAGTGGTATGTCCAACATATTCCTGAGGCTGACACCGACGGAGATAAAAGTGGCCAATCTGTTGAAACAGGATAAGGTGACCAAGGATATCGCATCGCTCATGGGCCTGTCCCCAAGAACCATCGAAGCCTACCGGAGCAGCATCCGGAGAAAATTCGATATTAAGAAAAGAAATATCAACCTGAAAACATTTCTTCTATCGAAGCATTAAACCGGTCATCTGTTTTATCTTTTCAACTCCACTAAGGTCGCTCCCCATCCACCGGCATCAATGGGTGCATCCCGGTATGAAGATACCAGAGGGCTCTTCTCCAATACCGCCCGTACGCGTTTCTTGAGCGCGCCGGTCCCTTTCCCATGAATAACCCGAAGGGCAAGGATGTCTGCATCTATACAGGCAATGAAATACTGCTCAAGCAGATCGGGTATTTCTTTCGGGTTGAACGTATGAAGATCAATGACATCTTCTATCGGCACCCTTACCGGATCCATCTGCAATCCCTCTTCCCTAGTTACATACTATCGTCGCGCATGGCCAAGATACAGCCGGTCCGCCACAAAGCCGGCGGACAAACCTGATCATAGGGAGAATACCCTGTTCTTGGTGTCAGGTTTGCGCCTGTTCGGCTTGAAAAGACACGGGTGTCAGGTGTCAGTAAGGGCTTCCAAAGAGCTGCCCTGAAACCCGACACCTGACACCTGCTTCCATTCAAGCCGCAAAGGCGCAAACCTATTCCTGGAACCTTTGTCTTGCCTATACCCTACAAGGTAATATACATATCATTGCTGCGCCCAATACCCAAACTGCCGATGGAAAACGAAGATGAATCCGGTATTGCTGACACAGATTGCAGGCCTATCCCTCATTGCCTATATCCTCGGGTCCATCCCCTGGGGGATTATCCTGACACGTAACATTTCAGAGGATATCCGAAAGACAGGAAGCGGCAACATCGGCGCAACAAATGTCAGGAGAATTGCCGGTACCCGGCGGGGGGCATTGACCCTTCTGGGTGATATGCTGAAAGGTGCCATCCCTGTCTGGCTGGTTCACCTGGCCGGCCGGCCCGAGATCTGTTGGCCGGATGATGTTGTCGCTCTTGTCGCTGTTTGTGCGGTCCTCGGTCATCTCTATCCTGTTTTTCTGAAATTTAAGCAAGGCGGAAAGGGCGTGGCGACAGCTGCCGGCTGTTTCCTGGCAATTTCACCCCTGGCATTTCTCATCGCACTGGTTGTCTTTATCGCCGTAATCTTCCGAACCAATACCATGTCTGCAGGATCCCTATCCGCCATAATGGTATTGCCTCTGGCCCTCCTGCTAACATCCCAACCGCGTGTCCTATCCGGTTGCGCTGTGATAATCATGATCCTTATCACGCTTCGCCACAAAGACAATATCAAACGCCTGCTCAACGGCACGGAGCCTCCCATCCGGGAGAAGAGGAACAGCGACAGATGAAGCGGCGACTACCAACATCGCCTCTGGATTGAGCAACAGCCGGTCTCATCTGAGAAGGAACAACGATAGTCGGTTGGGGTTGCGCGGCTCGTATCGGTTGTCGTATGTAGGTTGCGGGAAGGACCCAATCACGCCATGGCGTGACGCAACCGATTAACCAACACCGAGACCTCAATGTGCTTTCACACGAGATACCACAGAAATGTCAACGCCCCCGCAATCAGGAAGTGGGTATCAACAGCAAATTCCAGCCGAATCGATGCGTGCATCCGGCCCCGTTCATGAGCGATAAGCACCCCGGCCATTAGGATCGGACAGATCGCCAGCCCAAGAGCCAGATAGGGGATAAGATGCAGCAAGCTGGAGACGACAAGGAGAACAAGAACGGTCAGCAGTATGGTCTTTAGCAGTGCCAGGGTTCGTTCTTCACCTACAAGGATCGGGATGGTTTCTTTACCGACGATCCGGTCGCCCTGCATATCCAGGATATCAAAGAACGCGGTGCGTACAAACACCATAGCCGTCGACCAGACAAACACAATCATCGTGGTGATGCCGATATCCCCCTGCAAGGAAAACGAGGGCAGAATGACGGTGACAACCCCCCATGCAACGGCGATCAAAACGGTTTTCGATCCGGGGATATCCTTTATTCTCCGATATCGGAGAAGTCCAAACCGCTCCGGTACCAGCCGTAGATTGTAGGAAAGTCCCATCAAGCTCATGATCAGTAGGATTACAAAAGGAACCATCCCCAGACCAGAGGCGGCCATCAGACCGGCCCCACCAGACACAATGGCAAGCAGAGCCAGCGGTATCTTATACCGGGAATAGAAGGCCGCCCTGTCCGGGTCATTAAATTGATCGGCGTTGCTACCTGTCAGGTGGTTGAGAATATGCATGGATTGAACATACAGGACGGCAACGAGTGAATGGGATAGATCGTAGGGTATCCCCTGAAGCTTTGTGCAGGCATAACCCAGGCATCCCGCGCCGAGGGAAACATAGATGTTTTTCAGCAGCAGATTGCGCTGAACGGAATAAAGCAGCCTTCGCCATCCCAGAGCGCCTTTCACCTCCAGGGCTTCAATTTTACTGTAGACCCTTCTGATTATCCAATTCGGCGTAGAGGCACCTGCGGTAATCCCGATTTTTTCAGCAGTCCCGACCATATCCGAATCGAGCTCGGATTCGGATTCCACATGAAATGCCGGTTTTCCTGCCTGGCGGGCAATCTCAGTGAGTCTCTGGGTATTCCCGCTGTCCTTTCCGCCCACAACGATGACAGCATCCACGATGTCAGCCAGTCGACTGACCTCATCCTGCCGTTTGATCGTAGAATCGCAGATCGTATCAAAAGCCCTATAGTGGGGTCGGTTGCTGCTGGCCCACGCCTTAATCGCTTCAAAAAGAGTGGTATTCTGCGTTGTCTGGGCAACGATGATGGCCCGGTCAAATTCGGGGAGTTCTTCCAGGGCCTTGAGGGTATCGACGACAACACCCATTTCCCCGGCATAACCCAGCAACCCTTGAACTTCCGGATGCTCCCTGTCACCGATAATAATCGATGCATACCCCTGGCGGGCATGCTTGACAATGATGGATTGAACCTTGATCACCCGCGGGCACGTGGCATCGACTACCGCAAAACCGGCAGCTTCCAGTTTCTCTTTTGTACCGGGGGGTACACCATGGGCCCGAATCAAAACAGTACCGGTCCCGCTGTCGGGGATGTCATTTAGGATCGATATCCCTTTCTCCTCAAGAAGGGCGAGGACCTGGGGATTATGAATGAGAGGGCCATGAGTAAAGATAGGACGAGGATGCCGGTTCGGTGAATCGAGAACCAATTCTACGGCTCTGCGCACCCCCATGCAAAATCCTGCGGTTGTGGCGATGGATATCTTCATCGGATCCGGTGAGAAATAGACATTGCGGTCTTAGGGTTGCTTGAGGAGATCAATCAAACGGTCCAGATCGTCATCGCTGTAAAAATCGATCTGCACCTTTCCCCTTTGTCCCCGTTTCTTTATCTGAACCTTTGTGCCGAAACGCCGGGAAAGCTCATCGGCAATATCGAGAAGAAGAATATCCTCGGAGGGCTTGTCCGGTTGCTTGGGTCTTTCCTTCTCGGCATTTACGCGCTTAACCAGTGCTTCGGTCTCTCGGACAGACAGCTTTTTTTCGAGAACGGCCCGCCAGGCGATGCGCTGTTTCGTTGGACCATCGGCACCCAGCAGGGCCCGGGCATGACCCGTGCTCAAGCGACCATCGATAAGGCTCTCTCTTATCTGTCCGGATAGCTGGCGCAGCCTCATCAGATTGGCAACGGCAGACCGGCTTTTCCCGACGCGTATCGCAGCCTGGTCCTGGGTGAGATGGAATTCCTCAATCAGGCGATGGTAGGCATCAGCCTCCTCAATAGGATTTAGGTTCTCCCGTTGAATGTTTTCAATAATGGCCAATTCCAGAATATCCGTGTCTGCAACCTCCTTGACGAGGACCGGCACTTGCCGGAGTCCGGCCATTTTTGCCGCCCGGAGACGTCGTTCCCCGGCAATGAGTTCATACCGACCATTGTCTGCGCGAACCAAAAGGGGTTGGATGATTCCCTGTTCCTTTATCGAATCGCTCAGTTCTGTCAGTTCCACTTCTGAGAATCGCTGGCGGGGCTGAAAACGGTTCGGTTGGATCCGATCAATATCACACTGGAAATAGGTCTGGGATGGATCCGGTAACGTCTCCCCGGGCGGTAGAAGCGCATCCAGGCCTCTTCCAAGAGCAATCTTCTTCCCTCTTTTCGGACGTGCACCGGATGTCTTCCCTGATTTTTCTTTCTTCATAGATTCCTTCGAATACCCAACGCCTAGTCGCCCAGTCGGTCTATGACTTCTTTGGCCAGATCAAAATAGCTGTTTGCCCCTACGGAGGTAGCATCATACAGCAGAATCGGTTTACCGAAACTGGGTGCTTCACCCAGCCGTACGTTTCGGGGAATCACGGTTTCAAAAACAAGGGTGTTAAAGTGCTTTCGGGCATCGGCCGCCACCTGGCGAGACAGGTTCGTTCGTTGATCAAACATCGTAAGAAGAATGCCGGCGATTTCAAGATCGGCATTGAGGTTGCTCTTTATCCGTTTGACGGTCTGCAACAGCTGCTGTAAACCTTCCAGAGCATAGAATTCACACTGAAGAGGTATCATGACAAGATTGGCAGCGGTAAGCGCGTTCACCGTGAGCAGGCTCAGGGACGGGGGACAATCGATGATAATATAATCATATTCATCTTCAATGTCCGCGAGAAATTCCTTCAGGACCATTTCACGTTCCGGGTCATCCACCATTTCCACTTCAAACCCGATAAGCTCAACATTGGACGGGATAGCCTTCAGGGTATCGATATCGGTATCGGCGATTAAATGATTGATGTCCGCATTGCCGATCAACCCATGATACAGTGTTTCTGAGACCAGCCGCTTATCGATACCGATACCCGTGGTTGCATTGCCCTGGGGGTCACAATCCACGAGGAGTGTCCTTTTTTCAGAAACGGCCAATGCCGCCGAAAGATTAATCGCCGAGGTGGTCTTGCCCACCCCGCCCTTCTGGTTGGAGATGCTGATGATCCGTGCCATGGTCGAGAGGAATAACACATAACAGGATGTTTGACAATGAGCACAAACATGCCACAAACATAAACGCAAGAAGCTATCTGACCTGGGTCCTGTGGGGGTGCGTTAATATGCGATTCCTGCCTGATTCTCCAGGTGCTGAATGAGTCCTGCAACGCACACAATTGCCCAATCAGGCGTCAAGAATCTGACAGCTTGAAACACACCTCACCCACACGTCCGCATCTGCCCTCTTCTTCGTGGACCTCAACAGTTTGAAATTATGTAGAATTTAACCTTTTATGCCATTCTGACACGCTTCTTGCCCCTTCTCCGTGCTGTTTTGACATGATTCCTGCTTCTCAGAATGAAAGACGATTGTATCAAGATGGAATTGATGTTTGTGTCTGTCTTTTTCTCCCTCATGCTATGGTGAAGGCCATTTGAGTAGTGACAGAACCAACCTATCAGGAATTGGCAAAAAGAGCTAAGGAGCTAAGATGTCTCCATAGTATCTGCAGGCTTTCCGGCGATCCGGATACGTCTTTGGATCAGACAATCCAAAGGACAGTAGATCTCATTCCACCATCCTGGCAAGCAACTCCTTCAGGCACTTGGCAGCCACCGTCGCCGTGACTCCGGAAGGATCCCGCCGCGGATTGTATTCCACTATGTCGGCACCGACGACAGGTCCGGGAAGCCGTTGGATGATGTCCAACACTTGCCGCACCGACATGCCACCGGGTTCGTGGTGCGACACGCCCGGCGCGAACGCCGGATCGAGCACGTCGAGATCGAGCGACACATAACAGGGGCCGTCCGGAAGCGTTGTCTCGTCCGTCCAATGTCGCATCTCGATCGTCTCGACACCAAACCGCTCCGCTTGGGCCAGCTGGTGGGGCGTGCCCGTGCGAATGCCTATCTGCACCAGCCGGCCGATCAGCTGCTCCTCCATGACCCGGGCGAACGGACACGCGTGGGACAGACGGTTGCCGTCCAATTCGTCGTATAGGTCGGGGTGAGCGTCGAGGTGCACCACGGTGAGCGATGGATGCACCCGGGAGTGTGCCCGCAGCAATGGGTAGGTGATGGAGTGATCGCCGCCGAGTGCCAGCACCCGGAGCGAGTCGCCAAGGAGACCGGCCGCGGCGGTTTCGACGTCCGCCAGGAACGTGTCTCCGCCTCCGACCCGCACG
>JAZFSW010000684.1:0-7381 GCA_036446375.1 Desulfobacterales bacterium
CGGATTCATCAAAATCAGATTGACGATCCAGGAACAGCTGTGCTCCCAGGAGGCTGTGGGTTTTCATGATCTCGCGTTCCTCATCGTTGAACCGGCCGGGTTTTTTCAATATCGTGTCCGAAATACCCACTTTCCCCACATCGTGGAGCATCGCGGCCATACGAAGATGTCCCGGTTCGTTTCCAGAACGGCTTCCCCGATGCCCTTCAATCTCGCCCATCTCTCATAAAGCTCGACTGCAAATTCGGCGACGCGGTTGACATGAGCTCCGGTTTCTTTTGGGTCACGCATCTCCGCCATCCGGATCATCCTCAAGAGGATGGCGCGGGTCATTCGCGCCCGTTCCAGTGCCACAGCAGCGATGCTGGCAAACGACAGCATAATTATTTCATCGGGTTCCGAAAACGGTACAATCTGTCCTTCTTCATCCTGAGGATTGATTACCTGAAGCACGCCGATGACATCCTCGGTCTTGTTCAGTAGGGGGACGGTGAGGGTGGCGTGCGTTTCATATCGGTTTTCCGTATCGACGCTCTGGTTAAAGTCATAGGGTGCACTGGGCTCGATATGGTACATATCCGGTATATTCAGCACCTGGCCCGTCGTTGCGACATATCCAGCGACGCTCTCCTTGTTGATCTCGATGGTGACGGTTGAGTAGGGGAGTTTTTCACCGGGCGGCAGTCGGCGCTGAACGGTATCATTTTGGGGATATCTGAGATGAAGGATATCATCTTCGCAGATATAAATGGAACCGGCATCCGCACCGACGAAATGGCGTGCTTCGGTGACGATCCGTTCCATAAGGATCTCAAGGTCGTGAACCTGGCTCAGATCGGTGGCCAGAGTTACTATCCGTTCCAGTTTTTCTTGTTCACTTAGCATGCCATAGCTCTGGTTCTATTTTACATGTCTGCTTTCTTTTCGTAGTAGGAGATCATCTTGCCCAGGGCATTGGCTGCCCGGGTGATGCTCGGATAGGTTGGCAGGCGAAATTGAATCAGACGGTCCTGAATCTGGGCCGATAGATTCTCCAGCTCGTCGGCTGCCTTGCCGTGTCCCCTTGGCCTGTTTCCGAAAACCATGACCACCGGCTTGTCGGTGATATGATGTATGCTTTGCTTCATATGCCTGTCGATGTCGAAAGGCTGAGAGTCGTGACGCCAGGGCCCGTGCATGAATGTAATGAGCACTTCAAACTCAGGATGCTTGGCTATCAACTCTGAAATGACAAAGGAGTTGGATCGGTCCCCCATGGCAATCGAAAAATCGACCGGATTACTCACCCAGTCCCATATGGGGCTGCCCTGTTTCTTGAGTGTTTCACGGATATCCTGTGGCAACGATATAACGTTTAGGCCGGCCTCTTCACAGATATCTGCGGCAAGTACGCTGCTTCCGCCACTTCCGCCTATCACTGCTGTTTTCCGTCCGGTTTCAGGGGGCAGGTAGTAAAATGCCATGGCGACATCTGCCATTTCTTCGAAGTCCAATACCGTCACAATCCCGGTCTGGTCGACGACGGATTGCCACATTGCTCGCGATCCGGCCATGGATGCGGTATGGGATGCCGTAGCTCGGGTTCCGGCATCGCCGCGACCTCCCTTGATAATAATCACTGGCTTCACACGGGTGGCCTTCTTCAGCGTCCGGACAAACCGTCGCCCATCCCTTACCCCTTCGATATACATCAGGATCAGCGTTGTCTCCGGATCTTCCATGAAGTATTCCAGATAATCGCTTTCGTTGAAATCCAGGGCGTTGCCATAGCTGATGGCTTTGCTGAAGCGGAGTCCCCGCTGGGAGGAAAAACCGACAATGTCCATCAACGCGCCGCCACTTTGCGATGCCAGCCCCACAGAGCCGGAATCTTTCGGCATGCCGCTGTTAAAGGCAATCCCCTCGGCAGGATAGTAGAGGCCCATGCAGTTGGGACCGATGATACGAACCCCCCCTCTTTTGGCTTCTGCAAGTATCTCCTGCTCCAGATCGGCCGCATCCTGTCGACCGGTTTCACTGAATCTGGCGGTAAAGAAATGAACGCATTTGACGCCTTTGGCCACGCAATCTTTCATCAGACCCAGCGCCTGGGTAGACGGAATAGATGAGATGACATAATCGACCGGCCCCGGTATGTCGGTGACTTTGGCGTAGGCTTTTATTCCCATGATTTCCGGATACTTCGGATTGACCGGATATATCTCCCCTTTGTACCCGAGTTCCTTGAGGGGGTGGAGAAAACCGCCTCCCCGGCCGCTGCCTGAGGCGCCGACCACTGCAATCGATCGGGGGTGTAAGATTTCTTCCAATGGATGGGTTGACATGAATATATGTTCTCCTCAATTGGCCCTGGCATGACCGATTCAAGGTCGGTCGTGCCAAGAGCTTATTATTGGTTTTGATACTTCAAAATTCCGAGCATCTTCAAATTAAGCCAATAATATAGAAGGAATACGTCTGTAGTGTCAAGGGAAAAGAAGCTGTCTGAGGTGCTGTCCGGTGATGGCCGACGAAGTATCTCATAGAGCTATCCGATGGAAATTGTAAAGATAAAGCGGATCTGGTACACTTATCGCGCTGCAGCGTGATTCGGTGTTGTTGTATTCTTAGCACCTCAGATGATAGCCTGATTACTGGAGAGACGACGCAGGTAAAGATGGTGTCAGGTGTCGGGTGTCAGGTGTCAGTAAGGGCCCTTAAAGAGCTGGCCTGAAACCTGAACACTGACACCAGACACCTATTTCTTAGATGTAGTTTCATACGAGAGACCAATGATATTATGAGCAAGGAAACAACCCCTCCTGTATCGCCGGCCATCCTGGCCCCGGCCGGCAACAAATCGTCATTTCTGGCGGCCCTGGCCGCCGGTGCCGATGCGATCTATTGTGGCCTGAAGCGGCTGTCTGCGCGGATGGCGGCGGAAAATTTCTCAATTGATGATCTGACAGCTCTGACGCAGTTGGCCCATGAAGAGGGAACCGAGGTCTATGTGGCGTTGAATTCTCTTTTGAAACCCGAAGATCTTCTCAGAGCCGGCCGACTTCTATATGAGTTGGAGCAACGGGTTCATCCGGACGCATTGATTATTCAGGATCTTTCTATGGTTCAGCTGGTCAGACAGACCGGCTTCTCTGGCGAGCTCCATCTGTCGACCCTTGCCAATGTGAGCTTTCCCGGGGCGTTGAAGCATGTGAAGGATACCCTTGGTATCGACAGGGTCGTTATCCCCAGAGAGCTGAACATCGATGAAATCAAGACCATGGCCGGTGCCTGTCCGGAAGATTTCGGCATTGAGGTCTTTGTCCACGGCGCCCTTTGCTATGGTGTATCCGGAAGATGCTACTGGAGCAGTTATATGGGGGGCAGGAGCGGACTGCGTGGAAGATGTGTCCAGCCCTGCCGGCGGGCCTACCGGCAGCTGGCAGCACCCGAGCGAACCTTTTCCTGCCAGGATTTGAGCCTGGATGTTCTGACAAAGACACTGCTGGCCGTTCCTGAGATCAAAGCCTGGAAAATAGAAGGTCGAAAGAAGGGACCCCATTACGTATACCATACTGTCAAGGCCTACAAGACCTTAAGAGAGGGGGGGCGAGAGCCCGGCAATTGGGCGACGGCAAAGAAAGAGGCCCTGGATCTTCTCTCCCGTTCATTGGGACGCACCGGGACGCACTTTAATTTCCTTCCCCAACGACCCCAACTCCCCATTGTAACCCGTGGTCAGACCGGCTCCGGAATGTTGATGGGGAGGATGAAAGGATCAAAGCATCGCCCCTTTATCCAACCGAGGGAGAGCCTTATGTCCGGTGATGTGCTGCGTGTGGGATATGAAGATGAACCGTGGCATACCCTTTACACCGTGAAGAAATTCATACCCAAGAAGGGCCATATGACGCTGATACGATCTTCAGGGAAACGCTTTGCACCGGGGGCACCGGTGTTCCTCATCGATCGACGGGAAAAAACACTTCAGGAGATGATATCTGAACGGGAAAGAAAGCTGGATGGGATACCGGTGACACCTGCCGGCGATTCATTCCCCGCCATTGCGCTTCCCCATCGGTCGGGAAAACGAAAGATGATGGTCACACAAAACGTCTACCGGTTGCCCGTCAAGAAAGCGGAACACCCCATCGGTGTCTGGCTGTCACGTGATGCCTGTCGGCAGGTCGGCAAAGCCGGTGGAGATCGGATCTGGTGGTGGCTTCCACCGGTAATGTGGCCCGAGGACACAGGGAAACACCAGAAACTTGTGCAGAAGGCACTGAAGAATAACGGGCGCAATTTTGTGCTCAATGCACCCTGGCAGATCGGGCTTTTTCGGAATGTGAAGGGCTTGAATATCTGGGCAGGGCCCTTCTGCAACGCTGCCAACGGCCTGGCCATTCAGATGCTTGAAACAATGGGGTTTAAAGGCGTCGTGGTGAGTCCCGAGCTTGGCCAAAGCGATTTTCTGGACCTGCCCGGCCAGAGCCCCTTGCCTCTGGGGATCGTTATATCGGGAAACTGGCCCCTATGTGTCTCGCGTGTATTGTCAGAAGAGATACAAACCGAAACGCTTTTCACCAGCCCGAAGGGTGAGCAGGCCTGGGTCAGGGAATACGAATCGGATTTCTGGGTCTATCCAAACTGGAAAATCGATCTGACGACATATCAGGGCGTGTTTCAAAAGGCCGGATACTGCCTGTTTGTTCATCTGTTTGAGCCAATTCCCAAGGGGATCGAGATGAAGAAGCGACCGGGGTTATGGAACTGGGATGTGGATCTTCTATAGATGGAGCAGGTGATTTCAGATTCTGAGCTATGATTTCCTATCCACGTTTTCTTTGAGCTGTTTATCCAATTCGGCAAAAAGGCTTTTCTTCTTCTCGGCCTGCTCGGCCTTTATCAAATCAATCTTTTCGGACATATTGTCTCGGCTCGCCTGAAATTTCTTCAATTCGTCGCTGAGCCTGTCTTCTTCCTCACCCCTCGGGATATCCTCGAGTTTCAAGTGGTCCAGTATGTGCAATCGGCTACCATAGGCACCTTCAATGAGGTGAATTGCCTGCATGTCAAAGAGCTTTCTGCATATCCGGTTCCCGTGCTCGAGGGTATAGGACAGCGCCTTGCAGATATCGTCGATTGAGGGGGGTGTTTTCTTCTGATATTCCACCATACGTATGGCGGCAATGACCAGATGTGCCTCTGTATAGAAATCCATGCGTGCCATTTTTTTCAGTTTCTTTCCGGTGCGCACCGGCCAACCCCGCAATCCCAAAAAGTCGATTTAAGGACGGTCCGGCGCTTGACATAGATGTGTAAGGAGAGTAACATTTCCTTCCGATTTGTCAAGATGCAAGATCGATCCGGCAGGCCCGAAATGCCCTGCATAACTGCGTGGACCATTTACAAGAAATGGCGACTGAAGGGAGGGAGTCATGACCCAGATTGCTAATATCAAGGCAAGAGAGATACTCGACTCCAGGGGCAACCCGACCGTTGAGGTGGATGTTGCACTCGAATGCGGTGCCGAGGGGCGGGCAGCTGTCCCCTCTGGTGCTTCGACCGGAAAACGTGAAGCCCTGGAGCTTCGTGACAAACGATCGAAACGGTACGGTGGCAAAGGCGTCGCCACGGCGGTTAAAAACATACGGGATGAAATTGCACCTTCCCTTCTCGGTATGGATGCACTGGATCAGATGGCGCTGGATCAGGCGATGATCAAGCTGGATGGCACGGCCAACAAATCCAGACTGGGTGCCAATGCGCTCCTTGGGGTGTCAATGGCCGCCGTCAGGGCAGCTGCTGCAGCCCACGGGTTGCCACTTTTCCGGTACCTTGGCGGCATTAATGCCCGGTTCCTGCCGATGCCAATGATGAATATTGTCAACGGTGGTGCCCATGCGCCAAACAATCTTGATATCCAGGAGTTTATGATTGTACCTGTGGGAGCCAAATCGATTGCCGAGGCCGTGCGGATGGGCGCCGAGACATTCCATGCGTTGAAGAAGATCCTCAGCTCTCAGGGGCTAAGCACCGCTGTGGGAGATGAGGGGGGCTTTGCCCCGAATCTCGAATCGAACGAAGATGCAATAAAACTTATCCTCAGCGCCATTGAATCGGCAGGCTACCAGTCTGGCAAAGACATTGAGCTCGCCCTGGACGTTGCGGCAAGTGAGCTGTATAAGACCAAGAAATACCAGCTGTCATCGGAAAACAAGACTATGTCATCGGGGCAATTGATCGATTATTACGAGGACCTGGTAGACAGGTATCCGATCATTTCCATTGAAGATGGTTTGGCCGAACAGGACTGGGACGGGTGGGCGCTGATGACCGACCGACTGGAAACCACCATTCAGATTGTGGGAGACGATATCTTTGTGACCAATCCCAAGATATTTTCCAGAGGTATAGAAGAGGGTGTCGCCAATTCCATCCTCATCAAGCTCAACCAGATCGGTACGGTCACAGAGACCCTTAACACCATCGAAATGGCCAAAGAAGCCGGTTACACCACGGTGATATCCCATCGATCCGGCGAAACAGAAGATACGTTTATTGCCGATCTGGTGGTGGGTGTCAACGGCGGACAGATCAAGACCGGCTCTTTGTCCCGAAGCGATCGGGTGGCAAAGTATAACCAGTTGATCCGAATTGAAGAAGAGCTCGGCGATGGCGCCCGGTTCTCAAATGATGTTCTTTAGCAGCAGTAACCCTATCTTGCGTTAGCGGTATTCAGTGCATGAAGCGAAGTGCTACACGAATCAGTGCTATCCTCTTTTTCCTCTTGATGACTGTCTCGATTGGAGAGCCGGTCTATGCCTACCTGTTGCAGGGCCCCCATGTCCTGGACCTGATGATTGCTAAGTTGGGTAAGGCTCGGGGGGTGTGGGTATCTCAGACCCTTGAGATCTACAGGAGTGGGGCGCAACAGCCACCGGTTGAACTTGATGAAACGCTCCGGTATGGGTTTCCGGAAATGTTTCGGTCCGATATTGAAACTGAAAGCACCCAGCGGATTCATGTGTTGTCCATGGGCGATGTGCTAACCATTGTGGACGGGAAGGTTGAAAGCGAAACGGAAACGCGATTCGATCTTTACAAAGACATTCTCCTTTTCCGCGCAAGACCATTGCTTATCGAGAGGCTTTCCCATTTCGGAGTGGATACAGCGATATCAAGCCTGGGACGGTATCAGGGCAAAATCGCCTGGGTTGTTGGCGCATATTATCCGGATGAATCCGTTCCCCAGGTATGGATCGATAAAGACAGTTTTCTGCCCTTTCGATGGATTGTCACCCGCACGGTTGGCGGAAATCGAAAAGATGCGCTTGAGGTACGATATCTTCAATGGCGTAAGGTGCAGGACACGTTCTATCCGATGCGAATCGAATTCCAT